>JAEORJ010000019.1 GCA_016840945.1 Candidatus Gerdarchaeota archaeon | reverse complement strand
CTGAAAGTAATCTAACAATATCACCAATTGATATTTGATGTTTGTTCACCATTGTTAATAAAAGAGGAAGAGTTGTTTCAAGGCCTGGTAGACCAACTTTTACATCCCAGACATTTGCACCTATTTTTTCTTTTTTCTTGTGTGGAGCATGATCTGAACCTAATGTATCAACTTGATTACTTTTTATTGCTTTCAATAAAGCAGCCACATTGATTTTGCTACGCAAAGGAGGCATCATTATTATTAATGATCCATAATAATTAGAATCATTTTGGGTAAGAAAAAGATGGTTAGGAGTTACCTCGCATGTTATTCTCAAACCAGATTTCTTAGCTTCAATTATCTGATCTAACCCAATTTTTGTTGTTAAGTGACAAAAATGTATATGCGCTCCTATTTCCTTGTTTAATTTCAACATGCGTTCTATAGCTATATTTTCAACTTCTTCAGAATGAGCCTGAAAAAAAGCATTTAAGTCAGCTCTATTTTGGTTTTTTAACTTTTGCTCATTTTTCATCAATAAATCTTTATCTTCTGCATGTACTGCTAAGATGGAGTCTAAATCTTTAATTTTCATAAGAGCCTCTTTTATCAGCTCATCATTATCAATATTTAATCCACCAATTTGATGAGCCATAAATAATTTGAAAGCTACTGCACCTTGCTTAATTATTTTCGGAACCTCACCTAGATCATTAGGAAATTCGGAGTAAAAACCAACATTAACTAAAATGCGGTTTTGCGCAAGATTCATCCTATTCCTAAGCAATTCTACAGTTAGAGTCGTAGGTCTATTGTTGGGCATATCCAAAACTGTTGTGAATCCGCCCGCAGCTGCTGCGGCAGTTCCTGTATAGAAATCTTCTTTGTATGATTTTTCTTCATCGCGAAGATGAACATGTGAATCTATTAACCCTGGAAAGACAAGAAAGTTTTTCAAATTAATTTTCTCGTCTGATTTGGGCATGTGAGTTTCAGTTGATACTTTGAAGATTTTAGCATTATCAATAGCAATGCTACAGTTTTTCAATTCATTATCTATGTATGCCTTCGCATTTATTAAGACAGAATCAACAATCACAGTAAATTCTCTTCTGCTAGATAACGACTTATTTAGAAATAAAAAAGTATTTTTTTAATTCAATCTAAATTTAATATTATTAATATTTGATATTAATCACCTAAATCTGATTGACATTCTTCACAAATGTTTTCCCCATTAACCAATTTTAGATTTTCAGAATAGACGTCGCATTGATCACAATATCCAGACAAAGAAGAATCAACATCAGGATTTTGATTAATTTCAGTGACACAACTGATCATAGTTTTCTCTTGAATTATCTCTATTAATTCAGGCATTACACCTAAAACGTCTTTGCTTGTAACTATTCCTCTAAGAGACCCTTTGTAAACTACACCAAGACGTCTAATATTTAGACTATTCATTTGTTTTGCAGCATCAGTTACTGTAGCATTTGGGGAAACAGTTACTAAAGGTGAAGTCATAATCAATTTAGCTTTTACATTACTAGGAACTAGATTTTTTGCCAAAACTCTTTGCACCAGATCCCGCTCAGTAATTATGCCTACAGGTTTACCGGTTTTATTTGTGATTATAACACATCCAAGAGCTTTTTCAGCCATTACATTGGCAACTTCATTTGAAGTAACATGTTCATCTAAAGTGACAACCGGGCTTGTCATCACATCTTTTACGAACATTTTAGTAGTTAATCCAATATCAGACATAGCAAGGTTATCTCCGACTAATTTATTCAAATTTTTATTTTCACAAGTCAAAAGCCCTGATCGCACATTTAAGAGTTCCTAGTAGTTGGCTTTAATGAATAAATAATTAAAGATTAAACATGGATTTATATAAAATATTATTATTGAAATCCAAAAATGGAAGATAATTATGTTAAAAACAAATGCTAACAAACTTATAAAAATCTCTGTAATAGGAGAAATATCAAATCCTGTAATTAATAGATCAGTTTATACAATTTCAACTAAAGGAAAGCCAGTAATATTGCCAGGAGTAGGGGGAATAACTTACAATCTTAGAGTTGGAGATTTTGCATGTGGTTGGGAAGCAGATCATGTTGAACCAGGCGCAAGTATCAAAAATAAGGAAAATGATTTAACATTTGGAAACGCAGCAAATACAGCTCTTAATGTGTTCTCTTGTATTGGGAATCAAGCAATAATTGTTAGCGGAGATGCAAAGGGTTCTTTTGGTGTTGTCACAGGCAAGCATGGAGGTATTGAACATGTTTTGATCGATTTTCAACCAGAAATTTTGGAGAAATTAATACCCGGAGACAAGATATTAATCAAAGCTCTCGGAGTTGGACTAAAATTAATAGACTATTCTGACGTTATCATAATGAACATGGATCCCAAGTTTCTAGAAGTATTGAATCTAAAAAAGATTAAAGATAAACTGCAGGTCCCTGTTACACATGTAATTCCTGCTGAGTTTATGGGTTCAGGAATAGGAAAAAACCAAGTTTATTCAGGAGATTATGATTTGCAGATGTTTGATAAGAAAAGCGTAGCGGAATATGGATTAGATGATTTAAGAATAGGAGATATAGTAGCTATTTCAAACGCTGACCATTCGTTTGGTCGCATATATCATCAGGGTGCTATTTCCATAGGAATAGTCGTACATTCGAACTGCATAACGGCTGGTCATGGGCCGGGAATTACAAGTTTAATGACGTCTTCTTTAGGAAAAATAATTCCCAAGATTAATACAAGTGCTAACATTGCTAATCTCCTGAATCTACGATCAGATATATAAGGTAGGAAAAATACTAATTCAAATCAGAGCACAAAGAGGATAAAAAAAATGCCATTTAAGCGAAAAAGTCGTGGTAGATCAAAAGGCAGCAAAGGAAGCGGAACTACAGTGCAGTGTGGAAGTTGTGGTCAGGTTGTACCAAGAGACAAGGCTAAAAGATCCACTCGCAGAGTTTCTCTTGTAGAACATCAATTGGCAAAAGAGCTTAGAGCTGCAGGAACTTATTTAGGTTCTTGGAGTGATACAAAATGGTATTGCATATCTTGTGCAGTGCATCGCGGAATTGTTAAGGTTAGATCTGAATCAGATAGACACACACGAAGTAGAAGACGGAGATAATAAATACCTATTTATTTTTTTTCTTTAAAGCACGGTAAATATAAAATCCTCTTTCCATAACAGTGAAATTTGTTAAGATAGCCAAAGACGCAATAGCAATATTTAATGCAGGGAACCAAAAAAAAGCGATAATACT
>JAEORJ010000202.1 GCA_016840945.1 Candidatus Gerdarchaeota archaeon | reverse complement strand
ATTGTTACCAGCATTATTTGTGCAGTTATGGTTTCAACCTATACTAATTATATGAAAAAATATTCAGTTCTAGGAAATCTTGCGGTCTCTGTGGGAGTATGGTTAGGATTCCTTTATGGAGACTTGGTATTTGATTTTCAAATTGACATTTTACCTGAAAGTTTAGCTTCCGCAGCTTTTATGTTGAATTTTGGTCGAGAAGTGGCCAAAGGTATAATTGATGTTGAAGGTGATAGAGAAAATAATGTTACAACAGTAGCAACAGCATTAGGACCTAGATGGACTTCTATCATTGCTTCATTGTTCTTTATCTTAGCTATCGGAGCTGGAATAGTACCTATATTCTTTGCTGGTGCTAGTATAGTATATGTTTGTGGAATTTCAGTTATAATTTTCCTAGATTTAGTGATAACTATTTGGTTGCTAATATCGCAAAAACATAATCATATACGAAAAATGAAAACTATCGTTTTATTTGTTATGTTACTAAGTTTGATAGTTTTTGCTTTAGAAGCACTTTATGGTCCAAATGTTGGCCCATTATTTCCCTGAAAATAAATAATTAAAAAAAGAGAATAGAGAAGACTAATCAATCTTCTTTTATTCTTCTGTAAATGGCGGTTCTGGAAAAGGTTCATTTTCAGGTTTTTCTTTCGGCTTTTCCACAGGTTTTTCTTCTGGTGCTCCTTCAATAACTATTGGTGGTTGCTCTTTAGGAGCTAATTTTGCTTCTAGAGTAGTTAGTCTTTGGTTTATCAAATCAAAAGCTCTAGTTAAACGACCAATATCATCTTTGAGCATGCTAATTGATTCAGATTCAAAAGTTACAGGTTCAGAAGCAACTGATTCGCTTGAAGTAATAGATTTACCTTCTAAATGTTTTACTTTTGTTTCTAAAGCTTCAATAGCTGTAAGTAAAGCTGGAACGCGATCATCACCTTTTTGACCAGCTAAAGCTTCCTCAATTTTGTCAATACGATCGACAAGGCTAGTATACATTTCCTCATCGCCTCTATCTATATCTTTAGCGATTTCTTTCTCCAATCTAGAAACACGTTCATTCTCTAGAGTATCCAAACGTTCGTTTAAACTATCAATGCTCTCTTTGTGTTCTTCAATAACATTGTTCAAGGAATTATCAATAAGATCAAGTTTTTGTTTGAATTCAGCTAAATCATCTGATTCTACATGATGTTCCTCAATTTGAACAGGTACAGCAGAAACAGGTAAACTACGTTCAGCTTCTGCAAATAATTGATCACAAACATTCTTCAATGGATATTTATCAATAACTAATCTTGAATTATTTAGTAATTCATTTGCAGCTTTTATAATGCCAGTTTTTGAGAATACAGGAACAATGGCTTCATTTTCCACATCCCCTCGTAATAATAAGGATAAAATCCATCGACCACGATCTGCAGCAAGCTGCAAATAATACATTGTGCCTGGAATTTGCACATTAACTTTATCGATGTTTTGAGACATGATCATTACTTCCTTAGGAAATTTCTTTTGCATTTTTTATTACTGTCAATAATAACAAAAAAAATGTATATAAAAATTGTTAAGTGGGTAAATACCCACTTAAAGTAAGAATTACTATTCTAACCCCTCTAAATATTCTTGAGCTGAATAGGCTGTAGTACAACCATCACCTACAGCAGTAGCAATTTGTCTGATTCTACCACAAACATCACCTGCAGCAAAAACTCCAGGAATATTTGTACTGAGATCCTTTTGGTTTGTGATAATAAAACCACGGTCATCAATTTCAACACCAAGTTGATTAGCAATTAGTGTATTAGGGACGCTGCCAAACTCAATAAAAACACCTTCAACTGGAACACTCTTTTCTTCATTCTCTTCTTTATAAGTAATTGATTTTACGAATTCATCGCCAGCTATTTCAGTTACACGAGCATTATAGTGAATCTCAATATTCTCGCTACCTTCTAATCTACTCATATAAATTGCTTCAGCACCAAGTTCCTTCTTGGTTACTATAAGATAAACCTTAGATGAAATATTTGAAAGATATAATGCTGCTTTTGCTGCTCCATTACCATAGCCTAAGACTGCAGTGGGTTTTGCTTGATATAATGCACCATCGCAAACGGCACAGTAGGATACTCCTTTTGCATAATATTCTTCTTCACCTGTAATTCTCATTTTTCTGTGTCTTGCTCCCATAGCTAAAATTATTGCTTTAGATTTCATTGTTTCATCATCATCTGTTTTCACAATAAAATCAGAACTATCCTTTTCAATTGAGATTACATTATCATAAATGATTTTAGCTCCATTTGCTTTTGTTTGACCTTCCATAGCTTCCATTAATTCTAATCCTTGAATACCTCTAGCAAACCCACTGTAGTTTTCTATTAATCCTAATTTTGCCACCTGTGATTCGTATGGATTTCCCACTACTAACGTTTTAATACCGGCCCTTGCAGTATAGATTGCTGCTGTTAATCCTGCGGGTCCTGCGCCAACTACAATAACTTCATATTCTTTAATCTCTGACATGATTATTTTCACCTATTTTGGAATTTTCGCTATTATTTTTCAATATTCCTCTTTTATAATTTAAACTAAACTGTTTTCTTTAACTAGCTTTCTAACGTTAGTAGCTTATAATTGAAATTAATTATTATAAATCGTCTTCATAAAAAACTTTAGTTATTTGACCTATTCCTTTTGTTCTGCCTTCTCTAAAGAAAATCTTTCTTCCTTCTATTAGATATTCTGGGCTATAAAGGAATTGAAATTTTACTTTAGCTTTATCACCAGTTCTAATGATTTCTTTATCCATATCAATTATTCTGGCAGTTTGTCGAATAGTGCCACAATGTATTACCGCTTGATATTTCTTTTGTATAGTAGTTGAATGGTAGAGAACCAATATCTCAGCTTCAAATTTTGTTGCCACTTTTGGTTTAATATTTTGATCAAGAAGCACCATGCCTTTACGGATTGCTGATCGAGCCAGCTTTCGTAAGGCAAAAGTAGCTGTTTGACCTGCTATTACTCTTTTCACAGATCTTCTTTTGTTCTGAATGCTCTTTATCTTAACATTAACAAATTCACCAAATTCATTAGGACCTAATTGCATTACTTGATCGACATCTACAACTCCACTGATTAATGTTCCAGCAACAACTGTACCTACCCCTGTGACACTAAATGTCTCATCAATTTGGAATTCAGCTGGTCTATCTATGAATTCTTCCCATTGTTGATTTGCTGGGATTAGATTCAAAAAACTCTTGATCAAATCTAAATTTTCACCAGTTACACTAGAAATCAAAAAGATTGGAGCAATCCTTTTAGAAGTGATGTTTTTCACGCTAACTATTAGATCATCTTCATTTCGGATTATTATTGGGATTTTATTAGAACCAGGTAGTTTTAATAATTTCATTATTTCATTCAAAGTTTTTTCTAGAATATGTTCAGGGCAAATATCTATTTTTGTAATAACAATAATAACAGGAACTTTTAATGCGAGAGCTATTCCTAAATGTTCTCTTGTCATTCCAACTATACCCATATTTGCTCCTACAACAATTAACACATAATCAGGTATATGCCCTGTAAGCCCAAATAAAGTTGTTTTAAGATATTTTTCATGACCACCTAAATCAAGAAATGTTATAACTTTAGAACTACCCTCAATAATTCTTGTCCAAGCTTGACCTCCAATCATATCATAATTTACAATATTCCCTTTACTATTAAATCCCAGGATTTGTTGAGAAATACTAGATGTTCTCCCAGATTCAACTTCATGCTTATGTCGGAAAACATTTACTCGAGCCAAACCTCTACCATTGTCTAAATTACCTCGTGTTAAAACTCCGACAAGAGTACTTTTCCCACTATCAACATTTCCGGCTACTGCAATTCTGACTTCTAAAAATTCATCATCAGCATGTCTTCTTACAAGTACTTCAGCTACTTTCCCAATTTGACCTTCTCGTTCTCTAATTATAGTAATACTAGCATTTAATTCATGAGCCATTTTCTCTAATGTTTGAATTGAATTTGTTAATTCTTCTTTTGAAATACCTTTGGGATAACCATTATCTTCTATTCCAATTTCATAAATTGCTTCCCCTTGTCCTTCTTGAAGTCGGAATTTCATCTGAGTTACTAAATGTTCAAAACGAGTGGCTGTAGGATCAATTAGCTTTAGTTTATATTCAACATTTCCTTCTTCTAATTCTTTAGCAAAATTATTACCCTTGTCTTTTTTTTCATCTGAAGGCATTTTCTCGAGCTCTTGTTTTGTGTAGGTGTGATTATTATATTTAGAGCAAATTAGCTATTTTAACACTAATAAACCTTTGAAAATTACAAACTATTCTTTTATGTTTATTTTAACATCTTGCCCAGTTAATTTACGAACATTTCTTTGTGTATCTGCAGCCAAATCAACAATTTCTTTATTTAGCTTTTCAAGTTCTTCTTCCAAGTCTTTAATTCTTCTGTTCTTCCGATCCATTTCTTTTTCCATATTTTCTTGTTGTTCTTTAAATTCTTGTATCTTCTCTTTTAAACCAGTTTCTTCAACTCTCTTTTCTATTTCCTTCTGTTTATTTATATGGTTTAATAGATCAGTTTGTAAATCAACAAGTGATCCTTTTAATACATCCTCTGCAAGTGAGATAGTTTTATTTTTCAGTGAACCTTTTAATTGAATTTTATCTTTGTTAGATGCTTCAATTAGAATTTCCATTAAATCTTTCAATTTAGTATAATTTTCATCTTGATTCCGTAATGCTTCAATAGGATCGTCTTTGAGTAGATTGGATATGAGAATTAAATCAGGAGGTACCATTACTTTTCCATCGAGAGCTCTAGAAGTTAATTTTCGCAGCGGTTTATCAAGACCACCCAATTCAAGTCTTAATTTCTTACCAATAACATCTAGTTCTTTTGTTATTTCGTCTAGTTCATTAAGAATAGTATTAGTTTCAATACCGCTTTTAGTTGTCTTTAACTCATCAATACTTGATTTTATTTTATTTGCTTCTTCTTGCTCAATAACAATATTAGATTTGAGGTTTTCTCTATCTTTTACTTTATTGATTAATAGCTCAATGTTATCAGAAGTGGAATCTACATCTTGGAGCAATTGTGTTTTGTCTTCTAAAAAGGAGCTAAATTCTTGATAATTTTTTTGTATTCGAGTTAATGCTCGATTCAAAATAAATACTCGAGTTCTATATTTTCTTTTAAGATTGGGTATAAATCTTTGACCAATAGTTAAAACCCGTTGTAAGAATTTTTCAAGATCTTTAGAAAAGCTAGATGCTGTTTTATAAGTTATTTTAGTTGGAAAAACAAATTCATTAACCATTTCAGTCATTTTTTCGTAGATGTTTTGGGATGACCGTGATTCAGCATCAACAGTATCGCTTAACTCAAAATCCTGTGCTGCGATTTTTAACTCCTCAAAATTACTTTGTATAATCTCTATTCGTTTTGTAATATCAGTTCTTAATCTCTTAACACTGTTTTCCGTTTCGGTTTCAAACCATTCTTTCATTTTGCTAAGTGAAATCACTTTACCATCCCAACAAGATTTTCATTCTAATATATTTGGCAACCAATAAATAACAAATATAATTAAAAGGTTTTGAGCTTTTATGTATCTTTCTTTATTGTTTATTGATTCTATAAACCTAAAATGTAAAAGTGATATTTATTTTTTTACAAATTTATCACAAAAAAATTATCAATTAAAATACTAAGTATGGGAAAGATATATAAGGTAATTTATTTTACAAAATTAGATTATAATTACATTTAATAATTAAAGAAAATATAGTCATTTGGTATCGATTATTAGTAAAGAGCTGTTTAAAATGCCTACAAAACTAGTGGATAAAACAAATTTAAAGGAATCAGTTGAAGCTATTAAAAAGAAATTTGGTATCATTGGACGAACCAATGAACTAATGAAAGCTTTAGCTGCAAAAGCTGCTGGTAGACATATTTTACTTGAAGGCCCTGTAGGCGTAGGAAAAACTGAAATGGCACATGCATTAGCCGCCTATTTAAATACAGAATTTGTGCGATTTGATGGAGACGAAAGATATCACCCTGACAAATTAGTAGGTCATTTTGACCCACCTGTAGTATTAGAAAAAGGTTATTCATTTGAATCATTTGTTTCAGGACCATTAATCTTGGCAATGCAAGAAGGAGCAATATTATTTGCTAACGAGATTAATCGTTGCCCAGAATCGACTCAAAACGTATTATTATCAGCCATGGATGAAGGACGTATCGTTATTCCAAAATTAGGTGAAATAACAGCAAAAGATGGATTCTTTATTATTGCTACCCAAAATCCAGTAGAATTTATAGCTACTACTCCATTAGGTGAAGCAATAAAGGATCGTTTTGTATGGATCCGATTAGATTACCAATCAGAATCCGAAGAAAAACAAATAGTATCAGCTAAAGTTAAAGATGCCCCACAAGATATTATTGATTATTCCGTTTTAATAGTTAGAGAAACTAGAAATACTACGAAATTACGACGTGGTGCTAGTATTAGAGGTGCAATAGATTTAGCCTCAATTATTAATGAATTCGAAGAAAGATCAATTCAAACTTGGATAGATATTAGTATTATGGCATTAGCCACAAAAGTTGAACTAGAAGATGGTGTAGAAGAAAAAATTGAGATTGTTATTGAGGAGTTAGTGAGAAAAGTAATTGGTAAGTTTTTTCGGGCCTAGTGAGGTAACCCGTCCTACGACCCCTGGTCGCTTACCACCTCAGCTTGGTCGTATGACCCCTGAAAAGCTTGTAGAAGCTGAAATTGTTTCTGGTACTCGTTCCGCGAAAGATTATAATCAGATGACGCAAGGGATGAAATATCCTCAGATCAAAAAAATGACTGAATTAGCTATTGAATATGAGAATATCCCAGCACTCAAAGGTTTAGCTAAGAGTAACCAGTATGCAATTGCGGAGGCACTCCAATCTAATGAAGGTGTTAGAATGCTTGAAAGACGAGCTGCAAGAGGAGAAGGTAGTGCTCCAGAATTATTTTTTATGTTGAGGAGCAATTTTGACCCACAATATCGAAAAATATACCGGAGATTAGCAAGAATTTCGATTTTAAAATCATCTTATCGGGTTGTTGGTAGAGGATTAAAGGGAGAATTACAGGTGAAAACTGAATATGAACCTGGAATGACTGATTTTGATATGGATGAATTAATAGAGAAATTCCTAATTAATCGATATATACAATATTCAGACATCACTGCTATAGAAAGAAGAAGTAGAGAAAATATTGGCGTGTTAATGTTTGATACCTCAGGTTCTTTATATGGTGAAAAATTTAGAAATGCTGCTATGGCTGTAGCAATATTGTCTTACCATCTTGCAAAGGAAAAATATGCTGTAATCCTCTTCAATACTAAAGCCACAGTAATAAAACAAATGGATGAAAAAGTAAAGATTGATGAGCTAATTGATCGTGTGTTAGAAAGTGAATCTGCTGGTTATACTAATTTATCAGATGCTTTGAAGAAAGGATTGATGGAGTTAAATAAAGAAAAAAGAACAGAGAAATTCGGTGTTTTAATAACTGATGGATGCTTTAACCGAGGAGATGATCCTAGACCTTTTGCTAAAAATTATTTCAATTTACATGTTTTAGGTTTACCAACAGAGAAATTATGGGGTGAAGCTGTTTGTAGAGATTTAGCACGTATTGGAAAGGGTCGCTATATGAATGTAAAAAGTATGAACCAAATACCTAGAATCTTGATGAGACTACTTAGAAAGAAAAGTTAGTTAAAAATAATAAAGATTTATCTAAAGACCAAACATCTTAGTTAAATCTTCATCCTCATCTTCTTTTGGTTCTTTCTTCTTTCGTGCATAAGCAGTAATTAATTCAGGATGAGCATCTTGAACATGTTCGCGCCAATTTTTAATCATACGTCCACAGTAACCACAAATGCTTAGTGCTTCTTTTTCCTCTCTCTTTTGCAAATATTCAGCATATTTTGGATGTTTCCTTTTCATATGTTCATCGACATCGTCAACTAAGCACTGACAAATTTTACAAAACTTTAATCCTTGTCTTTTATTTTGAATAATGGATGATTTAGCACACAAATTGAAATCCTCGGCAGACATTTATTAATATAACAACATATTTTTTTAGTGTATAGCAAAAATAATGCACTACAACTTTTTTACAAGAAGAACAAGAACAATCATCACTTAAAAATATTGCTCATGTGTTATCATTTTTACAACATACTAGAACCTTTGTGCTATTTTGCACTTTATTATTGACAGTTTGGTATATTTTTCACCAGCGTAATATCTAATTATTACCTTTTCTGTTTGAAAAATGTCAAAAATTCACGTTTTTTTTAGACTTTTTAACAATTTTTTTTATTGTCGGGTTTTTAAATTTGACAAAATGTCAATAGTTTTACTAGAAATTAGATAATTTTACTTTTTTCAATAGTAGATAGATGATAATAGAGGAAAAAATTAAATTACATGGTAAAGAAAGTGTGTTGCAATAGGAGAAAATTCTGTATTATGATTAAGAAAATAGCCTGGGGCATTTCTGGCGCTGGGTGTTGGCTTATTGAGAGTTTTGAAGTCATTGGACGAATTCTTAGAGATTATGATGTAAAGATAGATTTGTTCTTTAGCGAAGCGGGAAGAGAAGTAGCCCAATGTTATGGCATTTTTGAATCACCAGTGCCAATTAAAACACCTTTCATTGATAAAGTTAGAGAGATTCCCCATTTTAATCCTGACTTCTTTCAACCAAATTTTGTTGATAAGTACCAATGGTTAGGAGCAAATGATCATAGAAAACCTATTGATTTAGCTAATGATGATGATATTTTACCATCCAAACCAATTGATAAAGACTTTGACTATGATGAAGCATTACATGATGTAATATTTGAAATTGATGAAGGATCAAGTTTTCCAACTGCTGCCAGTGCATCAAATAATCGTTATGATTATGTCATTATCAGTCCAGCCACAGGGAATACAGTAGCTAAAATCGCTAATGGGATTGCTGATAGTCTATTAAGTAATCTTGCTATTATGGCTAATAAAAGTACGAAAACAGAAGTGATTATCATACCTACTGATTTTAATGAGGGATTGGTTAAAAGCTATCTACCAATAATGTTACATTCAGACACATGTAAAAAATGTCCAGAATGCTCTGCTTTATGGGCATGCAAACCTGGTGCAATTCGTAGGAAACGGGGTAAAATTAGAATCAATAGATTGAAATGTATTGGTTGTTTGGATTGTGTTCGCTTCTGCAGATATAGTGTTGTATCATTTTTAGAGGAAACGGAAGTGCTTGTACGCGAACGAGAAGTACAAAAAACTACTGAATTGACTAAACAAGATGGTTTTACAATCCTTGAAACTCCTGAAGCTGCCTATAATTATCTCTGTAATATACTTTCAAAATAAATTCAATTAAAAATTAGTAATTGACAAATAATTGTAAAGCCTTACTTAATATGAGTGTGAAAATTTGGGTAAGCAGTCACTTAATAGCAATAAGCTAAAAATTTTAGCATTAACAGGACGTTCAGCAGAACAAATAGTTCGAAAAAATATCCCATCAAATGTTGTTATCAAAGTTTTACCAATCGATGTTGCAGCATTCATAACAAAAGAACTAATTTTAAAGAATCTAACTCAGGATGAAGCAAAGCAATTTGATTTAATAATGATTCCAGGATTGAATCAAGAAGATCTTACTGAGCTAAAGGAATATTATAAAATTCCTGTAGTTAAGGGACCAAAATATGCTAGTGATATAAAATTAACCTTACAAGAATTAGATCCTTTTGAATTATCTGCTACTTTAGCTGCTGATAAATATCTAAAGATGAAAAAAATTGAAGAAGCACAATTACTTTTGCAAAGAGGATTTTCAAACGCGATTAATGAGGAAATAGGAGAATATTGGATTGGTTATAAGAAGAGATTTCCAATTGGCATTTCCAGACCACCAATTGTTATGGCTGAAATTGTTGATGCTACAATTTTACCAATAAAGGAGGTATTGGCGCGAGCACTCTATTATTTAAAATCTGGAGCCGAAATAATTGATATTGGTGCAACCACTAGTTCGTCCGAACCACAGCAAGTTGGGAAAATTATTCAAGAACTACATTTATTGCAAAATAAATATGATTTTGCTATTAGCATTGATACTCTTGATATAGAAGAGATTAGAGCTGCTATAAAAAATAATATTGATTTAATTCTAAGTATAGATCATGGTAATGTAGAGCATTTAATAAGTGATATCCCTAAAGAGACTGGAGTAGTTTTTATTCCAACAAATGTCGCTGAAGGGATAATGCCCAAAAAACCACATGAACGAATAGAATCCCTATTAAAATTACGTGATATATTATTAGAAAGTGATATCAAAAAAATAGCTGCTGATCCTATTATAGAATCATTGATTCAGCCAGGTTTTACTAATTCCTTAGAAGCATATATCAAATATCGTCATGCTGATCCGCAAACTCCAATGATGACTTGTGTTGGTAATGTTACTGAATTCATCTCAGCTGATGCAATAGGAATAAATGCATTATTTGGTTCCCTAGCAGTAGAATTAGGAATTCAGTTTTTACTAGCAACTGATGTGAGTATTAAATGCCGAGGTGGAGTTAAAGAGATAATAAATGGTCGTAATTTAGCTTTTGTAGCAAAAGAGAAGAGAACTCCTCCAAAAGGATTTGGATTGGAAATTCTAATGGCTAAAAGTCGCATAGCTAATGATATGGATATCGCTACAAAAAATGATATTGAAACAATTGAATTGTCCTCTGATAATGAAGATATAATCTATACTCTTGATTATGAACCAGATCCAAAAGGCAATTTTACTATTTGGACTGATTACCATCAAAATAAAATCTATGTTATCCATCAACCAAGTCCTAACAGTAGACCTGACTTAATGATAATCTCTTCAAAAGCACGATTGATATTTGAGGAAATTGTAACCAGAAACTTAATCTCAAAAATGGATCATGCTTTTTATTTGGGAAGAGAACTAGAAAGAGCTGAGGTTTGTCTATATTTAGGGAAAACGTACATTCAAAACGAGCAATCATTTAAATGAGCTAAAAGATTAAAGGGTACTTCATGTGCTATTATTAATTTATATAACAATTAATAAGAATCAGAAAGATTTTTCAAATAATGAATAATTCTTAATAAGCTAATAAATGCTTTATTGGTTGAAAAATCACTCTCCCTGAAGAGGTTGTACATATGAAGTTAGATGAGAAAGCTAAATATTCAAAAACACATGAATGGGCACGAAAAGAAAGTGATGACATATTTGTTATCGGAATTTCTGATTATGCTCAAGGTTTGTTGAAAGATATCGTATATGTTGAGTTGCCCTCAGAAGGCGAAACATTCGAAAAAGGCGATAAAGCTTGCGATATAGAATCTGTGAAAGCAGTTGAAGAATTAAAAACCCCAATCTCAGGAGAAATTGTGGAAATCAATTCAGAATTAGAGGATTCAGCTGAATCAATTAATGAAGATCCTTACGGTGCTGGATGGTTCCTTAAAATCAAAGCTAGCAATCCTGATGAATTTAATGAACTACTATCACCTGCTGATTATCAAAAATATGTTGATACTTTAGATCATTAGTAAATGGAGTTCTGATCTTTCATGACAAATACAAAGGAAGGATCAGCGTGCGACATCCAGAAAGAAATGGAATCATATTTGGGTATTAAGAGTGTTGATGAACTCTTTAGTGATGTACCTAAAGATTTGCGAGTCAAACACTCATTAAAATTCCCACAACCACTATCCGAACGGGATTTATCACTTTATCTAGATAAAGTCCTTTCCTTAAATCAACCTGTTACCTCTTTTCTTGGTGGCGGAGCGCAAAATCATTACATACCAGCTCTAGTCAAAGAAGTAATTACTAAACCTGAGTTACTTAATGCTTATACTCCTTATCAACCAGAAGTAGCTCAAGGAATGTTGCAAGGCATTTTTGAATATCAAAGTTTGATAAACTCAATAACCAAAATGGATGTAACAAATGCTTCTATGTATGATGGCCCCACCGCTGCTGCAGAAGCAATGTTGATGGCTGTTCGTTTAGGAAAGAATCAAAAGAAAATATTAATCACAAAAAGCATTCATCCAGATAAACTTGCTGTGATACGAAGCTACTTAGATGGTCCTGGCATAAAATTTGAATTGGTTGAATATGATAAAACTACTGGCGAAGTTGATATCGCTGATTTAAAAAAGAGATTTGATGAAACAGTTGCAGCATTTTACTTTGAAAATCCAAATTCTTTTGGTGTAATAGAGAGTAATGCTGAGGAAATTTGTAAAATTATCCATGATCATAATTGCATGGCTATTGTAGGAGTTGATCCAATATCTCTTGGGTTAATAAAACCACCTGGAGATTATGGAGCTGATATTGCTGTTGGTGAAGGTCAAGGATTAGGTTGCCCACTAAGTTTTGGTGGACCACATTTTGGTTTCTTTTCAATAAAATATGATAAGAAAGTGATAAGACAAATGCCAGGAAGACTTGTTGGTTTAACAAAAACCCTCGATGGAAAACAAAGAGCATTTGTTCTAACATTATCCACTAGAGAACAACATATTCGCAGAGAAAAAGCAACAAGTAATATTTGTACAAATCAATCCATATTAGCTTTTGGTGCTGGTGTTTATTTATCTTTATTAGGTCCAGAAGGTTTAGAAAAGACCGCTGAATATTGTTTATCAGCAGCTCATTATTTAGCTTCTGAAATTAATAAATTAAAATTCTTTGATACCCCAGTTTTCAAAGGTAGTTTTTACAATGAATTTGTTATGCGGGTTACTAAAGGAACTATGGCTGATGTTGAAACTGCATTAATAGATAATGGCATCGTTGGTGGTTATACTTTAGAAAAATGTCATCCTGAGTTAGGTGAAGCAGCAATCTTTTGTGTCACAGAAATGCACACAATGGATGATTTAGACAAGCTCATAATGGTTTTACAAGGGCTTGATAAAAAGCTTGGAGGAAAATAAAATGACCGATAATAAAAAACCTTCAAGAATGGCTTATTATCAAGAACCATTAGTTTTTGAAATTGAGACAACAAAATATGACAAATATGAACCTCCAAAACTTCCACAGAAAATAGCAGGAAAAATAGTAGATCCAAAATCATTAATCCCAGAATCCATGCGAAGAAAAGAAAAATCAAACCTTCCAAGATTAGCTGAATTCCAATTAGCACGACATTATTTACATCTAGCTCAAATGAATTTCTCAGTCGACAATGGATTTTACCCATTGGGAAGTTGTACAATGAAATATAACCCTAAAATAAATGATTATCTATCAGCTGATACAAGAGTTTCTATGGCTCACCCTTTCCAACCTGCACGAACTGTTCAAGGTAATCTTCGTATCTTATATGAAACCGAACAGATGTTAAATGAATTAGCTGGTATGGCTAGAACAACATTACAACCATCTGCTGGTGCTCATGGTGAATTTACTGGAATAATGGTTATAAGAGCTTATCACATCGATCATGGCGAAGGTGACAAAAGAACTGAAATAATCGTTCCTGACTCTGCTCATGGAACTAATCCTGCAACTGCTGCTATGGCTGGGTATAAAACTGTTGTAATACAATCAAAAGAAAATGGTTTGGTTGATTTAGAAGCTCTAAAAGCTGTAGTAAGTGAAAAGACTGCTGCTCTAATGTTAACTAATCCAAATACACTTGGTTTATTTGAACAAGAGATTAAAGAAATTACTAAGATAGTTCATGATGTTGGTGGATTGGTTTATTATGATGGTGCTAACTTCAATGCTATCATGGGTATTTGTAGGCCGGGTGATATGGGATTTGATGCCATACATTTCAACCTTCATAAAACCTTTAGCACTCCTCATGGTGGAGGAGGACCTGGTTCAGGTCCTGTAGGAGTCGTTGAAAAATTAGTACCATATTTACCAAAACCATTACCGGAATATAATAAAGATGCAGATACATATTACTTCAATTTCAATATGCCAAAATCTATTGGCAAAATTAAAGGTTATTGGGGTAATTTTAGTATTATTGTAAGAGCTTATGCTTATATGCTTTCCTTAGGAGCAGAAGGTTTGAAGCGAATGTCTGAACAAGCAGTGTTGAACTCCAATTATCTAAAGAAGAAGTTGTTAGATTTAGGTGGTTGGACACTTCCTTTTGCGCCAGATGTCCCACGTAAACATGAATTTGTTCTAAGTGGAGAAGATCTAAGTAAGGAGACTAGCGTATCAACCATGGATGTAGCTAAACGATTACTAGATTTAGGATTCCATGCTCCTACAGTATATTTTCCACTAATTGTTCATGAAGCATTGATGGTTGAACCAACAGAAACAGAATCAAAACATACATTAGATCAATTTGCTGAATCAATGAAACAGATTTTACAAGAAGCTAGGGAAAATCCTGAATTAGTAAAGAGTGCACCAAAAACTACTCCTGTTGGAAGAGTAGATGAAGTTCTTGCTTCACGTGAACCAATATTATCATGGCAAATGTATTTAGAACAAAAAGATAAAGAAGAAGAATAATTCTTCTTTCTTTTTTTATTCACCTATTGTCATCAATAAATCTTGATGATAACTGGTAACAACTCGAATAAAACCATGCAATTCCTTATCCAATTCTTTATCTCCAGTATCTACTCGAAGCTTTTCAGTTCTTTCTAATTTGTGCACAGTTGCTATTAATATGATGTTCTTTGTGCCTACCTTTCTAATAACAGCAGGCGAGAATTGTTGATTACCACGACCAAAAATAAAACCTTGATTACCAATAACAGTAACAATGATTCTTGCTTTTTGGTATTTATCTAGCAGTTCTAAAATTTCTTTTTCATTTAGATCTAAAGCTAGCAATTTTCTGTTATATACAGCATCAATTCCTAAAAGAGTCTTCTCAATTCCTAATTGATCAGCTACTGCTTTACAAGTTGTCCCTGACCCTAATAAATATAGAATATCACGTTCCATATCCTCATCAATTCGTCTAGCAATTATTTGCTGATCATGCTTTTCATCAAATGTTGAGGGAGAAGCCATTTTACCACCTTGAAAAGCTGCTTTCAAGTATGGGATAGTTACCATACCTTTCAGTTCAGCACTGACTCTTCCAGAGCGAAAAGCTTCTTCATCAATATCCATAACTTCACTTTCAGTGAGGTTTAGTTGCCCCGTTTGGAATTGTCTCAATATCATACCAGCTATTTCAGGATTGAGAGCAAAACAAGCACTATGCATTTTCACTCCACTTGGAACTGCTAATAAAGGAATTTTCTCTTGTACTGCTTCATACATGTCACAAGCTGTACCATCCCCTCCAATAAAAATAATAAGATCCGCACTTTGTTTCAACATTAATTTGGCTGCTGTTTGTGTATCCTCTCGAGTGGGTTTTTCACCTTTAATTTGCCCAATTAATTGATAATCAAAACCAAATTCTTTTAGAATATTCTCACCCATTTCTCCTGAGTAACATAGGAATTGGATTTTATCCTTGAGGTCTATAATAGTTGTTAAGAATCGTTTAGCCCTATCCTCAGCAACTTTTTTTCCCTCACCAGATTTTATCTTTTCCCATATTTCATTTGCATTGTCACTTCCCTTTAAGCCAATTCTTCCCCCAACACCAGCAATAGGATTAATGATAAAACCTAGAACTAGTCTTTTATTGCTAAAATCCATATTTACGCTTTGATTTTTAGTACTAACCATATTTATTCACTATTCTAATAATTTTATATTATAATGTAATTTCCTAGATTAACACCAAAAAAACTCTTATTTATTCTTGTCTATAAAATTAATGAGTTGAAATTAATATGAAATATCCTGAAACGAAACGAGTGGAAGTAGTTGACGAACTACATAAAACTAAAATAAGCGATTATTATAGGTGGTTAGAGAATTATAGCGATCCTGAAGTACAAGATTGGATTAAAATTCAATTAACATTTACTAAAGAAATTATGGATAAAATACCTCACAAAGATGAAGTACAAAAAAGATTGGAAGAATTATTAAAACAAAAAATGATAACTGTGCCAGTCGCCCGGGGAGATAAGATTTTCTTCAGAAAACAGGAATCAGAAAACCAACCAATATTGTATATCAAGGATATTAAAACAGAAAAAGTAGAGGTTTTAATTGATCCAAATGAATTAAGTAAAGAGAAACCAATTGCTATTGATTGGTATTATCCTTCACCATCAGGCAAGTTTCTAATATATGGATTATCAGAAAGTGGTGATGAATGGAGTCTATTACATATAATAAATATCGAAACAAAGGAGATTTTAGAAGATAAAATTCCCAGAACAAGATATTCCAGTATTTGTTGGTTAAGTGATGAATCAGGGTTTTATTATACTCGATATCCAGAACCTGGAACAGTACCTGCGGGGCAAGAAAATTATAATCGTCATGTGTTTTTCCATACAATAGGATCGGATTGGCATAATGATGTGAAGATTTTTGGTGAAGGGAGAAATCCAACCGAAATATATGGTCTTATATTATCAGAAGATGAAAACTATTTGCAATTAAATATAAGTTACTATACAAAAAATGATCTTTATTTAATTGATTTGAAAAATAATAATTCTTTAATCCCCATAATAGTTGGAGAAGATTGTTTAACATATGCTGTGTTTTTTGAAAACGATCTTTGGATGATTTCAAATCGTAATGCTCCAAATAGGGCAATTTATAAGACTTCAATAGCAAATCCAACACCGAATAATTGGAAGCTTGTAATCAAAGAAGCAGATAATTTCATAAAAGAATTCTTGGTAACTAATGAGCATCTACTTCTAATCTATATGCAAAACGCTATAGACCATCTACAAATTTTCACTAAAAGTGGAAAACACATTAAAGAAATCGAAATGCCTGAGATGGCAGATTTAAGCGGAATAGCTGGCAATAATTATCAATATCCAGCAAGAGAAAGAAAAGATTGCTACTTTTCCTATAAATCATTTTTTGAGCCAATGGTAATCTATCATTATAAAGTGGATAATGATAAATTAGAGGTTTTTGATGAAATAGAGTCACCAGCTAATCCTAGTGATTATGTAGCAAAACAAGAATGGTTTAAATCTAAAGATGGAACCAAAGTGTCAATGTTTATCATTCATAAAAAGGGCTTGGTAAAAGATGGTTCTAATCCTACGATACTTTATGGTTACGGAGGATTTAACATCCCTATACAACCACCAGTATTAGATGAAGCAAGATTTTTCTGGATGGAGCGAGGAGGAATAATTGTAGGAGTAAACCTTCGTGGTGGTTCTGAGTATGGTGAAAATTGGCACCGAGGAGGAATGAGAGAAAAGAAACAAAATGTTTTTGACGATTTTATTTCTGCAGCAAAATATCTTATCACTGAAAAATATACTTCATCAGATCATTTAGCGATAATGGGTGGAAGCAATGGTGGCCTATTAACAGGAGCAGCAGTTACCCAACATCCGGAACTTTTCAAAGCTGTCTATATTGGTGTACCTTTACTAGATATGATTAGATATCATCATTTTAGTATTGCAAAATTATGGATACCCGAATATGGTTCTGCTGAAGATTTTGAGCAATTCAAATATCTCTTAAAATATTCCCCGTATCATAATGTTCGTGAGAGAATTAATTATCCAGCAATTTATCTTACAACAGCTGAATCTGATAGCCGTGTTGATCCTATTCATGCAATGAAAATGACTGCTTTACTACAATGGGCAAATAAATCGGATGAACCAATCATTTTCTATATAGAAAAAGAAGCTGGTCATGGGATTGGAAAACCATTAGATAAAGTAATTGAAAGTAGCGTTAAGCTATTTGGATTCTTAGGTTGGAAAACAGGTTTATTAAAAGAATAACAAAAATAAAATGATGATAATTTGTTTCATGACTCATTATCATCTTTTTTATCATTTTTATTTTCTTGTTCTTCAATTACTTTATGAGCTAATTTTTTAACATCTTCTTTATGTACTTCTTCTTCGGTGAGCTCTAATTCTCGCTCAACTAAAATATCGAGTATTTTTTGAGATAATGAAGAACAATTATCAAGATGCTTTTCAGCATCTAAAGTATCACGGTGAAGTTCCTCTTCAAATCCTTTTATTAAAGGTAATATTGTTGCTGTCCATAATGTATTAGCTTCACTATATATTGTCTGAGATTCGGTAGCAAATTCAGTTAATAATTCACGTGTGCAGGTACTTAGAGTAAATTGAGTCATTTTCTTCTTAAGCATTTCATTTAGTTGATTTTCATAATTTTGTAAAGTAATAATTGCTTGACGTAATTGATCTCTCTTTTTCTGGAGTGTTTCTTTCCTAACTTTAGCTTCTTTCTCAAGTTTTTTAGGATCTCCTTTTCTTGTAACATCTGTTATAATTTCAGGCGATTCATCTACTTTACCAGTCATTGATGCTTGGGTCATACCTTTTGTTTTCTTAGCCACAGCTTCGAGAGTACGCTTCTCCTGTTTTTCAAAGATCATCTGTCGACCTTTTTCTGTTTGATCAGCATAAAGTTCTCTCTCATCAATTTCTAGCTGTTTACGTTTTCGTGATTCTTTAGGTCTGAATTGTCTGGCAATTAGAATGGCTAAAGTGCCAAAAATAACTGCTCCGCCAGCAGAAACACCAACAGCAATTATAATATTCGTATAATCTTTTGGAGTAACAAAAATAGGGTAATCATTGGGATCCAAGGGATCAGTATTGTAAGTATATTCAAGACCATCAGAGTAACCATCATCATCAGTGTCGCTGTCTAAAGGATTAGTCCCAATTTGAGCTTCAAATTGTGTTGACAAACCATCGCCATCTACATCTAAAGAGATATCATCCCAGACCAAAGGATCCATACCCCAGTATACTTCAAAATAATCACTTAGGGAATCCCCGTCGGTGTCATACTTTAATGGATTTGTTCCATAAACAATAACTTCTTGGTAATCAGTTAATTCATCGTTATCACAATCAGGGTTATTCGGATAAGTTCCAGCATTGAATTCTTCAAGATTAGTCAATCCATCTTCATCTTTATCTTGGGTTGCATCTGTAGCATTTGTAGGATTAAGACCATAGGTTATCTCAAAATCATCCGTCATAAGATCTGAGTCACTGTCAGCATTTGTTGGGTCAGTATTATAGATATTAACTTCATCGCCATCAAATATTGTGTCTCCATCTGTATCCGGATCATTTGGATCAGAATTATAGATATTAATCTCATCCAAATCTGATAATCCGTCTTCGTCAGAATCCAATGTTCCATATCTAACATAAATCTCAGTTGTACCAGCTTGGTAAACTTGAGCATAAGTGATATAGAAATTACCTTTATCATCAACAGTTATTGAAGGGTCATGAGCTCGTTTTAATGCTTCACTTACTAATTGAGGGACTGACCAATCTAATTCAGCATTTTTTTGTTGTAAATAGATATTATTACGGTCATTAGCATATTGTTCATAAACTATCAAAATGTTGCCATTATAATCTGTGCAGATATCATAATTCGCTCCCACAGCTAGATATGAATTTCTAACTGTTGGTGTTGACCAATTTGCTGCTGTTCCTTTAATATCTCCTTGTGTATAATACAAATTATTTGTTGTGCCATTATCTTTGAAAATCATTTGGATTTTACTAGTTAAATTATCAAAACTAATTCTAGGATTAATAGGTGCGTAAGGAACATTTGTAATCTTCTCCTCAATTGACCAGGATGAACCTGAATTAAGATAAGAATAATATAATTCTTGATCACCTGTTCTTCTATCAGCCCAGATGAGATGTAAAGTATTATTATAATCAAGTGTAAGTGCTGGAAGTGAGTTACCGACTATTTTTGCACCTACAGTTATTCTAGTAGTTGAATTCCATAAACCACTTGTTGTGTTATAATATGAATAATATAAATCACCATTAGCATTATCTGTTGTATCTCTCCAAACTAAATGAATGATATTTTCGGAATCAGTTATTGTTACCGGATTCGTGGAATTACCAGCATTTGTTACAATTGGTAGACCATCAATTGAATCTGATAAATCATAATTATCAATAGAAAATTCTTCATAAATGACATGAATATCATTATTATCATCAGCCATTGGGTAATATCCAGAATCTAAGGTATCAAAAAATGAACCCAGACTAATCAATCCACCCCACCCTTCAGTTTTGTTACCTTGAACATAATAAAGGGAACTGATTTCACTCGGAGTAAAAGGTTGATATTGATCTATCCAAGAAATACTGACCATTTGATCATTTGGGTTATATGAAATCCTTGTGTTTGTCGAATTGAATCCTGTGCTAGGCATTTTAATTGAATTATTGAATAGAATATTCAATGGCTCAATGCTTGTATTATTGTTATCATCAAATTGTAAACCAGAAGCGTAATTACTATTATTTACTATAACAATTGACGAAAAGAAAATTATTGAAAATGATATTAAAGTTAGAATTTTGAGTGATAATTTTAAATGGTGATTAGTAATCATACCTATCATACCTTCATCTTACACTATATTAGAACCAACTGGAAAAAAAGCTTTTTATATTGGACTATTTTGGTAAAGTTCCATTCATATAGTAGAAGAAAAGGAAAACTTCTTAAAATGGATTCACTCGACGAATACTGAGAATGAATTAACAATATAATTAATAAAAAATCAAGGTGCTATTAATGGCAGATAAAGAAATAAAATGTCTCATTGAAGGTGGAAAAGCATCACCAGCTCCTCCATTAGGTCCAGCATTAGGTCCCACCGGAGTAAACATTGGAGCTGTTATTGGCAAAATCAATCAAGAGACAGCACAATTTAGTGGAATGCGTGTTCCCGTTACAATTATTATTCATCCCGATAGAAGTTTTGATTTAAACATTGGTATCCCAACCACAAGCGGTCTAGTTATAAAAGAAGCAGGACTAAAGAAAGGTGGTAAAGGATCTACCGAAGAAGCACCTGAAGCACCATTTGTTGGTAATCTAACCATGGCTCAGGTCTTAAAAATAGCTGAAATTAAACACTCGGGCAGTTTAGCTTCTGACAAAAAACATTTAGTGAAAGAAATTTTAGGCACAATGTATAGCTGCAAAGTCTCATGTGAAGGCAAAAACCCCCTAGATGTTCAGAAGGAAATTGACCAAGGCGTTTACGACAGTCAGTTATAAGTGAAATTTAAATACTGACTGTACCCAAACTTTTATTTTTCCTTTGTTTTTTGATTCATTAGTCAAGTATATTTGTTCGAAAATATGCTGACAATGAGCCGAAAAAAACATGAATAACCAATAGGAGAGTCAAAACTTTCAAAATAAATTGATTCTCTGTTAGATTGGTAATAAGTTTCAAAAAAAACTCTAAATTAGAAACTAGCCTTATGAGGTGTTGAAAATTACAAAATATCCGGGCTTGAAAACAATGTTCAAGCCAAAAAGCATTGCTGTTATAGGTGCATCCGCCAAACCTGGTAAAATAGGATATGAAATAATGGATAATATAATCTCTTATGGTTTTAAAGGAGAATTATATCCCATTAATTTAACAGAAACAGAGATTCTAGGCCGAAAAGTATACAAAACAATTTCGGATGTGCCAGGTGAAATTGATTTTGTTGTGATTTCTGTTCCAGCAAAATTTGTGCCTGAAGTTATGGAGGAATGCGGTATGAAAGGTGTGAAATCCGCTGCTATAATCACCAGTGGGTTTGGTGAAGTGGGAGACCATGAAACTGAAGAGAAGTTAGTGGAAATAGCTGAAAAATATAATATGCCATTTATTGGCCCAAATATCTTTGGAATTGTTTATGCTCCTACTAATTTAAATGCATCTTTTGGACCAGCTGATGTTAAACCTGGAAAATTAGCATTCATAACTCAAAGTGGCGCACTAGGGATTGCATTGATGGGTTGGACAATTACAAACAAAATAGGTCTTTCATCAATTATCAGTATTGGAAATAAAGCCCAAATTGGTGAGAGCGAACTATTAGAGAACTACCTAAAAGATGATCCCAATACTAAAGCAATTTTACTTTATGTGGAAGGATTGATTGATGGTCGAGCTTCTATGAAAACTTTCAAAGAAGTAGGTTTAAAGAAACCAATTATCGCACTAAAATCTGGAAGATCAAAACGTGGTGCAGCTGCTGCTGCAAGTCATACAGGAAGTTTAGCTGGATCCGATAATATTTATTCAGCTGCTTTTGAACAAAGTGGTGTTCTAAGGGCAATTGATGCATCAGAAGCTTTTGATTGGGCAAGATGTATTACTAGCAATCCTAGACCACAAGGACCAAATGCTGTTATCATCACAAATGGTGGTGGAGTAGGTGTTATGGCTACCGATGCTTGCGAGGATCATAATTTAGAACTTTATAATGATCAAGAAAAATTAAAAGAACTATTTTTCAAACCAGACATTATGCCTTCCTTTGGTTCTACTAAAAATCCAGTTGACATCACAGGTGGTGGAGGAGAATTAGCCTATAAAAAAGCTATTGAAGCTGCTTTTGAAGCTAAAGAAATTCATTCTATAGTATTATTATATTGTCAAACAGCAACTACAAACCCTGATTTACTTGCAGATTATGTGATTGAATGTCATAAGAAGTATCAAAACAAAAAACCATTTGTTATTGCAAGTATAGGTGGAGAAGCTGTTGATGAAATGATTGACAAATTAAATGAAAATGATGTTCCAGCTTATGATTTACCAGAAAAAGCTATCTCTTCACTTAGTGCTCTCTATAGATGGTCTGATTTCGTTAGCAAACAAGAAATACTTGGTAAGTCAAAACCATTGAAATTACCACTTGAACAAATTAATGCATTGATTGATGTAGTTCGAAAAGAAAACCGAGTGCAAATGCTCGAACATGAATCAAAAGAATTGTTTAAGCTATGTGGCCTTGAAGTTCCACCTTTTGCTCTTGTAAATACAGTTGATGATGCTGTAAAAGAAGCAGAGAAAGTTGGTTATCCACTTGTTATGAAGATTGTTTCTGAAGATATAATCCATAAAAGTGATGCAGGTGGAGTTATAGTTGGTGTAAAAGATGCTAAAGAAGTCGAAGAAGCTTTCAATAAAATCATGAAGAACGCAAAAGCATACAAAGCAAATGCTAACATTCGTGGAATATTATTGTCATATATGGTTCCTAAAGCAACTGAAGTTATTGTAGGTGTTTCTCGTGATGCTACTTTTGGACCAGTTGTAATGTTTGGTCTTGGTGGTATCTATGTTGAAATACTAAAAGATGTTGTCTTTAGAGTTGCACCTTTTGCTAAAGAAGAAGCACTTCATATGGTTAATGGAATTAAAACTAAAGCTTTGCTTTATGGCGCAAGAGGAACAGAACCTGCTGATATTGACTCCTTAGTGAACACTATTTATGTTATCAGTCAATTAGTATCTCAAATCAACGATATTAAAGAGCTAGATATCAATCCCTTATTTGCCCTTCCTAAAGGTGCAAGTGTTGTTGATGCTCGAATAACTTTAACTGATAAGAATTAGCTTGAGTGAATTATTTCACTCTAAGCTTTACTTTTCTTTTTATCATTAAAAATAAAAATCAACTGAATTTACAACTTCGATAATTTAAAAAATAAAGACAAATAAAGAGAAAACATAAAAGAACAGCAAAGGATTAAATACAAAAGGCGGGTTTGATTATTCTCAAATTTTATTTCAGAAACGGTTTGCATTTTGATTTCGATGAACATACAAAACTAGTTATTGATGGGAAAAAAGCCCAGATCCCACCTAAAACTAATACAATAGTAACTCACGCTCATTCAGATCATTTTTCTGCTATGAATGGTGGGGATATTAAAACTTATACCACTCAAGAAACTATTGATTTATTTTTATGCCAGAGTAATATTTCAACCCATAAATATCAAGCAGTAAATTTTAATGAAAAGATTGACTTCCAAAATCCAATAGAAGATGCTACTGTTAAATTGATGCCATCGGGTCATATTCTAGGATCAGCTTCTGTTCATATCGACTATAAAGATAAACAATATTTATTTTCAAGTGATATAGGTGGGAAAGGATTACTCACAACAAAACATCAAACGCCAATAGAAAAAACGGATATATTAATCATAGAAGCAACATTTGGATCACCAGAACTAACTTTTCCTAGTAGAGAAGAAACTTCAATGGAGATGCTGAAATGGGCTGCTGATATAATCAAAAATAAAGAAAATGTAGTTTTTTCAACTGGGAAAATAGGTTCTGCACAAGAAATTATTAAGTTATTTAACAATTTTACAAGTTTGCGAGTTATTACTCATGGTGATGTAACACCTGTCAGTGAAGTATACAAAAAACATGGAGTAGCGTTAGAATTTTTCGATTCGAAATCAGATGAAGGTCGAGAAATATTGAAAGAGGGTGACGCTATAATTATTCAATCTCGAAGTAAGAAAATTGTTCCTTATTTCATAAAAGAACATGTAAATTGTAAAACAGCTATTGTTACAGGGATGGTCTCAATGTTTACCTTCAAGGATTATGATGCTGCTTTTCCATTATCATCACACGCATCATATACCGAATTAATGGATTACATTCAAGATATTTCACCTGAAATTGTTTTTACAGTATATGGACAGGAAAAGAAATTAGCTGATTCGATAAAAACACAATTGAATATTCCAGCTATTCCCTTTAGAGATAAAAGAAGCGATAGAATAGAGCCTTCACATGTTTTTGAAAAAGCATTCACTACAAACACACCTGTTCTCTCTCGAGAAAAACCTACTTTTGGAATTGAAACTGAATCATCCGA
The DNA here is from genome assembly GCA_016840945.1 of Candidatus Gerdarchaeota archaeon. The sequence goes on along the minus strand of JAEORJ010000202.1, from coordinate 7,676 downwards.
AGGAAAATTAGAGAAAAGGCCTTTGACATTGGATGACTTCTTTAATTTTGAAGATTAGCAACAGGGTTCAAAATGATTCATTCTTTTAAACTACCACTTAATAGTATTCAACCAAGTCAATTATATATTAGTAAGAAAAAATTACAAAAAGTAAATTTAGATTTAGAAGAAAAGGGACTAACAAACATTGATTCAATCCCTGTTAAAAAACTGAATGATGAGATTATCTTTGTTGATGGTCATACTAGAGCTCTTGCATTGTTCTTTGCTGGTTTCAACGAAATTGATGTTTATTGGGAAGATGAAGACCTTGATTGGGAAATGTATACAGTATGCGTTGAATGGTGTAAAAACGAGAAAATATTCTCAATAAAAGACTTAGCAAGCAGAGTTATTGATCATGAAAAGTATGAAATTTTATGGTATAAAAGATGTGAAGAAATGCAAGAAGAGATTATAAAAAAACGACAAATATAAAAGTAATAATACTAAATAATCTTTGAATCAAATAGTTATTTTCTAATCGTTTTTATTTATTGTATTTCAAATCCTTTGCTTTAATTACTTCTATTCCTTGAGTAGAACAAACATCATCAATAATCTGTATTTGAGTAGTATTTATGCTACTACGGTCAATGACAGCATATTTTAATTTTTCAATGGTTTTTTCAATCATTTGTTCTACAATTGAAGTTGTTAAATTCTCCTTATGATATTTAGGAAGAATGTGGCCAATAGCTATTGACGATTGTTCCATTAACTCATTAAATCTAGTAGCGTAATGTCCCCCACCAAAACAAATACTTGGTTCAATTTTCTTTGTTCCCTTCAAATCACAAATTTTCATTATTGTATGTGCAACAGCAGCAATTGCTTTTTGATTATTATATTCCACTTCAGTGCTGCCAACCTCAACAAATATTAAAGGTGTTTTCATAGTAGTAGGACCGTGATGAGTAGCTTCAACAGTTACATCAAAATCCTTTAAATCGAATTTTTGTTGTTGTTCTAATAGTGATAAATAGGATTCCCTTATTGCTTGTGTTGAAGCAAAAGATAACTCAAACGGATTGCCACCATGTGAACTATCAGGCCCTAAATTACCTGTTACATGAGTCAATAAGCTAGGTTTATTAGCTGCACTTTGATGTCTAGAACCATAAATTAGTAAATCTGCTTTGAATGAATCACAATGATCAGCAAAAATAACATCTTTCTCTGATAAAATCAATCTAATATTTTTATACTCGAAAATAGGTGTTCCATCAAATAAATTATCTGTTTCTTTAAAATCCCAATTTTCTAACAAGTATTTTCTGATATTTCTACCACAAATATTCTGTTTTGTAGTTAAAATTACTGGTTTCTTTAAACTCAAAGTATCACAACGTTTCAATATTTATTATTCGAATGGTTTTTAATAAAAGCTTCAACTTGATTTATCCTTGGCATTCCATCTCGAGCATTTGCTTCCGTAATTTGTAATGCCGCACAAGCAGCTGCAAATTTTCCTGATTCAAGTAGTGATGCACTCTTTAAATATTTGAAAATAAAGCCTGCAGCATATGCATCACCTGCTCCGGTAGTATCAATAACTTCTACCTCCCAACTTGGGATTTTAATTACTTCATTTTGTGTTATAATGTATGAACCTTCTTCACCCATGGTAACATTAAGTATTTTGTATTGTCCTTCTTGAGCTTTTTGAATTGCTGATTTTGAGATTTCTTCTGAAAATGCTCTTTTAAACCCAATTTTATTCATAAAAACAATGGAATAATCATTAATAATCTCAGTAATAGTTTCACTAGACAATGCCATTAATTCAGCTCCTAAATCTATGGAAGTTGTAATGTTTAAGGAGTTACAAATAGCAGCTGTTTTTTTGGCTATTTTTTCAGAAACACTTGAAACATGAATGTGAGTTATTTCGTTAAGAATATCAAAATCTATTTCATCAGGTGAGAGTAAAGCATTAGCTTCACGATAACCAATTTTAATTGATTGACCTTTGGGTTCTACAAGTATAATAACAAAACCTGTAGGTAATTCGGATTCGATTTTCACTCGAGAGATATCAATTCCTTCGTTAATAAGCGATTCTAAACCAATTCTACCATTACGATCATCACCAACGTGACCGAAAAGTGCTACTGGCATATTTAATCTGGCTAATCCTACAGCAAAATTACATGCTCCTCCACCAGGAACTATAGATAGATCTGAAACTACAATCTTATCATCTGGAGCTGGGAGATATGGCACTGAGCAAATAAGATCAACATTAATATTACCAATTGTTAGAATCATCTGTTAAACCAACTAATCAATTGTAAAAGATTGTGAATTATGAGCTTTAAAAATTAACGATACTAATCTTAAAAATAAAATAATTAGGGGGTGGACCCCCCAATGCCTATGAATTATTAACCCATTAAAGCTAGCATTACTGCTTTTTGGGCATGTTTTCTATTTTCTGCTTCATCAAAAACAACGCTATTTTTGCTATCGATAACTTCGTCAGTGACTTCATAACCTCTGTGAGCGGGTAAACAATGGAGAAAGATAGCATCTTCTTTAGCATAGCTCATAAGTTGTTTATTGACTGTGAATTCTTTGAAAGCTTTCAAACGAATTTCCTTTTGAGCTTCATCACCCATGGAGATCCAAGTATCAGTATAAATTACATCAGCATCTTTAACACCTTTGGGTATATCGCTTGTTATTTCAAGTTTTGTTCCATGTTTTTTGGCAAGCTCTTCAACTTTAGCGGTGATTTCTTTGTTAGGTTGATAATCATCTGGGCAAACTACAGAAACATCCATACCAACTTTTGTGCAACCAATCATTAAAGAATGACAGACATTATTGCCATCACCAACATAAACTAGTTTTAATCCTTTGAGATTACCTTTATGCTCTCTAATTGTCTGTAAATCTGCTAGAATTTGACATGGATGATAAAGGTTGCAGAGACCATTTATAATTGGTATTGTAGAGTATTTCGCGAATTCTTTTAATGTCTCATGTTTGTATACACGAGCCATGATTCCGCCCAAATATCTAGAAAGTACTTGTGCAGTATCACTGGTTGTCTCACCAGTGCCTACTAATTGAGTATCACGGAAGCTAAGAAAAAGTGGTTGTCCACCTAATTCCCATATACCAGTTTCAAATGATACTCTGGTTCGGGTTGAGGTTTTCTCAAATAGCATACCAAGGCTTTTTCGTAATGGTTTGCGATTTGGATGACCATTATGTTCTTTATACTCTTTTTTCAACTCATCAGCTAAATCTAAAAGATACAAAATCTCGTCAGAGGTATAATCAAAAAGAGTAAGCAAATGACGCCCTTTTAAGTCCATTTAACATTCCTCGTATCAAATTAATTATTCAAGACCAGTTATTTTACTAATTAACTGGTTTTGGGTTCTTTTCTCTTCTTGTGTCCGAGGAAAAGATAAACTCGGGTTCAAATTCACACAAATAGTACTCTTTAATAAAATGTTTGTCGGCACTTGAAATTGATTATTGCCTTAAACAAATGAAATAATAGTTTATTTATAATTATTTTAGAAAATAACTACTTACAAAAAAAAGAGAATGAATTCTATACTGAAAAGTTTTTAAGAGTATATTCTCATAATTATAAGAAAGGAACTATAAAAAGGTCTAAAAATAAAACGAATAGAATGATTTAAGTTTAAATTATTAGAGTTGTGCGTATATGTTAAAAATCACTAAATCAGCACTTATTTTCAATATATTAATAACTACTCTATTTATAGGCAATATAATCTTTTCAACAAATACTATCTCAATAAATCCCTCAATAGGATTTGTTGATAAGAACGATAGTTTTACAGTACAAAATTCTGATGGATTAAATAATGAATTAGATATTAACAGTATATTTGATACTAATCCAAAAGAAAAAGAGCTAAACTTAGATATTGATATAATTGGAGGGTATGGTTGGGAAGAGCCAGAAGTTATATTTGAAAATAGTCCACTAAATGATCTTAAAATTGCTGTAGATGGTGATGATAATGTACATTTGTTATGGTCTGGTCGATATGATGATGATTGGGTGTTATATCATCGAGTTAAATTTCATAGTAATGATACTTGGAGCTCAACTGAAAATTTAGGTTACACTACTGAAGATTATCATGGATTGATGGATGTAAAAACAGATAGCAATGGTATTATACATTTAGTCTATAATTCAAGAGGAATGTTGTATTATCGATACTATGAAAATTATCATTGGAGCAATCCGATTTTTATAGCTGCAGGTCAAGAGCCACGATTGAAATTATCACCAGATGGTACACCTGCAATAGCCTATTATTCAGTTTTTAACAATTATTATGTGCAATTTTATTTTAGCAAGTTCTATGAGGTTTTTGGTTCATGGAGTCATGAAATAATACCTTATCAAACTGTATCATATAGCAATACAGTAACTAACTATAATTTCATAATAGTAAACGAAAGTGGTGTTGAACGTACATATTATTCTACTGGATCATTAATGAGAAATAGATATTTTGATAATACAATTCCTGGATATGTAACAGTCTACTATGTACAATACTATGTTTTTTGGAAAGAAAATGAAACAACAGATTTTAGCTGGCAAGGATATGAAAATCAAGTGCCTTTAGATTCAAATTATTATTATTTACCTAAACCAGAAATGTACAACACAGCTGATCAAAAAGTACATATGATTAACTTCGTTCCAACATCAACTTCTACATCGAAAATAATCCTTCAATCTAAGACAATCTCTGGTTGGACTACACCGCAACAATTTTCAACAAATGCTGCAATAAATTGCATTCTTGATTTAGAAATAGATAATCAAGGAAACGTACTCTATTTATGGAATAATATACGATATTTGAGCGGTTCAACTGTTGCTGATCTTTATTTCAGGAAATATATAGAAGATCAAGGCATTTATACAGATGAAGTAGTTTTGAATCCTGATCCCAATTATGCTCAGTATCCAGATATGTGTGTGGATTCCGATGGAAATATACATATGGTTTGGTTGGATCAAGATGGCAATAATCGGAGATTAACTTATCGAAAAGGGTGGTGCGATTCCGATCAAGATGGTTTAATGAATATTGAAGAAGAAAACATCTATTTTACCGATCCATATGACGCAGACACAGACGATGACCAATTAATTGATGGTGATGAAATATTGTATGGTTTTGATCCATTTAATTGGGACGAGGATAATGATTCAATGGCTGATGGGTATGAGTTTCATTATGAGTTAGATTATACCATTGATGATTCAATGCTAGATTTTGATAATGATTCTTTAACAAATATTGAAGAATTTCTACTAGGATCGTATCCTAATAATCCAGATTCAGATGGTGACTTATTAAATGATTCAATTGAAGTAACATTCTATTTCACAAATCCAATTAAGAAAGATTCTGATAATGATAAATTGAGTGATGGCCTTGAAGTTCTGACTATTGGAACTTCACCATTAAGTTATGATACTGATAACGATACTATGAATGATTGGTGGGAATATTATTATGAATTGGATCCTTTAGTGAATGATACAACTCTAGATTTTGACAGTGACGGTTTGATAAATATCTTAGAATTGCAGTATCACACTTTACCTAATAATCCCAACACCGATGACGATGGATTATTAGATGGTGACGAAGTTTACATTTGGTTTACAGATCCTTTCGTTAAAGACACTGATAAAGATGGTTTGGAAGATGGTGTTGAGTGTTTATCGTATCACACTAATCCTTTGAAGATAGATTCTGATGATGATTTACTAACAGATTATGCTGAAGTAAAGATATATAACACAGATCCCAACAATAATGATTCTGATTCTGATTTAATATCTGATAAATATGAGGTTATATATAATGATTGTATGGATCCAAATGATCCATCAGATGCTTACCTGGATTTTGATGGTGACACATTAAACAATTATCAGGAATATCTTTTGTGGACAAATCCTAACAAAGTGGATACAGATGGCGATAAATTCACTGATCCAGAAGAATTGATTTTAGGTTGCAATCCAGCTTTAGCTGACACAGATGGCGATGGGGTAAATGATTATGAAGAGATCATTTATTTGAAAACTAATGTCACTAATCCTGATACAGATGGCGATGGATTAATGGATGGTCTTGAAGTTCATGTTTATTTCTCAGATCCACATGTTGTTGATTCAGACGGTGATGGAATAATTGATGGAGAAGAAGTGTATACTTATGGTTCCAGCCCTGCTATGAAAGATACGGATGGCGAAGGTCTTGATGATAACATTGAAATAGATTTCCACTCCAATCCCGCTGTTATTGATACAGACAGTGACGGCATGGATGATTATTTTGAGTGGCGATATAATCTAGATCCTAATTTTGATGATTCGCATGATGATATCGATGGTGATGGCATCATAAACGTTGATGAGTTTATCAATAAAGCTAATCCCTTAGTTATTGATTCCGATTTGGATGGGCTTAGCGATTATGAGGAAATAGTCATTTGGTTTACTTTAGCTTATAAAATAGACACTGACTCTGATGGTTTGTCTGATTTTGAAGAAGTCAATTTAGGAGAGGACGAACGAATTACCTCCCCACATGATCCCGATACTGATGATGATCGGTTAACGGATGGAGAGGAGCTCCTTCTTGGTACTGATCCAACTAAATTCGATACCGACCTAGATGGTGTCTCTGATGGAGAGGAAGTTACCTCTGGCACTGACCCCTTAAATCCTGCTGAGAATATCTTTAAACAACGCACTCGACTTATCATAATTACTTTTAGTTCAATCATTGGCGGTATTTTAGTCTATATTTTCGCTCCTAATTTCGTTTCAATGATAACCAGAGATGAAGAGATTAAATGGGTTAGACAAGGTATGAAATGGCGTCAAGAAAAAAGCCAGAAAATCGTCTATTCTTCTAATAATAATCATTCTGGCAATGATGAAATAAAGCAGTAGTAATAGTAACTTCTGCTTTTGTTATTCTTTTTTTCTATCTATCAATAGTTGCCCATTTGAACCAATATTTTCTGGTAGGTTTTCTTTTATAACTACAATTATATCAGTAAACTCCTTTGGAAACCCATAAGCTTCTTTTAATGCTTCAGTTAAAGCAACTACTAATTTTCTCTTCTGTTCAACACTTCTTGGTGGTCCTTCTACTGTTATTATTGGCAATTTTATTCACCTATTATTTTATACATAAAATTTGAGAAAACTATTTAATATACTATGCTAAAATAGTTTCTAATTTAATTTCCATCAATAATAATCTATTACCAGCAATAAGAAAGAATTACACCAATAAGATAATCTAAGTACTCTTAGATTAGCTATCTATAACAGGTCTCGCAATAAAATCCAATTTCTCTTTCTTAGTTTGGTATTCAAATGGTGAGACAGATGAAGAATAAAGTCAATTCAATTCAAAATATTACTGAAACAGAAAAAATAGTTGATTCTAAAGGGAAAGCATGGCGAACTCCAAAACAGAAAATCATAAAAGTAGCTGAAATAATGAATAATGAATCGATACATCCTATGGAGTTTAGTGATGATTTATATTATGCATTTGATGTTGCTATGACACCTGAGGAAATTGATTTCT
>JAEORJ010000201.1 GCA_016840945.1 Candidatus Gerdarchaeota archaeon | reverse complement strand
GTGCAACATCCATCTTGACTTGATCTTTCCAAAATTCATTTTTCGCACCATCAGGGCGGAATACGAGCAAAAATCAAAATCAACTCAAGTCTTAATAGAATATCTAAAAGTTTTGGAAGATGCCTACGTGAGTCGAAAAGCTGCTGCTAAACCAAAAAAATCTAAAAAAGTCAAATCATAATTTTTATTTATTCTATTTCTTTTTTTTATTATTTTATATTATGAAAACTAATACATTTCAAGCTAATATCATCTTTTTCAGAAAAAATCTATAAAGTATAAAAAAGGTCAAAAGAGATGAAAAAATTCACAAATCCGAATCAAATATCAATGAAATTTAAGATATTAGCAGTATTATAGGAATTTCAATCTATTTTTCAAATTTTAGAACTAATCTAATAACAAAAACAAAAGAAATTTGAAAATTAAACTTAATTTTCATAAAGGGAGTTCCTAATTTGTAGAATTAACATATTTTTTATTTTCCTATTTTTTGAAAATTAGTTTAAATAATAAAGCTAAAATAAATAAAATTATATAATCTGAAGTTATATAATATTGATAGTTTTTTAATTTTTAAAAAAACCATTTAAAATAAACTAAAAGATCAATTAGTTTCTAAAACTGGTAATTTATATGAAAAAAAACTCAAGAAAAATAAAGAAAAAAGTTATGATTGTTACATTATTGCTAATGATGACATCTAGTACATTCTTTACGCTGACAACAATTAATAGAAATAATATTGTTAGCTCTATAAATACAGTTTCAACATCATCATTAAACAATGAATTATCTTATATAGGATATAAGTACAACATTTCGTCATGGTGGAATTCATCTTATAAATATAGGATAGGTTTGGAAGTTGAAAATAATGAAGGATTTGATAGGTATCAGCCTGTAGATGTTTTTTTAACTTTTAGACCAAATGAATTTTATGAAGGAACTGGCAGGTTAGTAAGTTGTAATTCAACAGGGAATAATTATAGTGGATACCTTTCATGGAGTGAACCTTTACCAGTTCAAGTTTGGAACGAGTCAAAATTTAGTGGTACTGACTATATAAATACTTGTTCAATAACCTTTATAGCAAATGTATCCAAAAACGCTAATGCAACCTATTTCTTTTATTATAATAATGAAATTGGGGATATCATTCCAAAAACGGGACATGATGAAGACTATAATACGGGTTTTACTAATAGTCTGTGGCAAAATAAATTAATAGTTACTGTGGATAACATTGAATCATATCAGGTTGTTTTAGATGCTACAAATTCAGATCCTAAAGCCGTTTCAGAATTAAAAATAGGATCCACTAATCTACATTCAGATAGTTCATTAGCACCCGAAAAACAACTTACTAATGTTGAATTAGCATTATTAACACATTTTGATGAGAATAGTGGTACTACACTTTCAGACTCAAGCGCAGCACAAATTACTGGAACTTTTTCAGGAGCCCCACTATGGACAGATGGAATCATCAATTATGCTTTGGATTTTGATGGAGTTGATGATTTTGTTACATTTCCTAATGCATTACAGGATCCTGGGCAACCTTTTGATATTTCATCAACTCAATGGACGTTTACATGCTGGATAAATCCTGATTTATTATCATCTGCTGCAACAAATCATGGAACTCAAAATGTTTTTGCAGCAAAAGCTAGCGATGCATACAATGACAATTTTGAAATTGGTGTTCATTATGTTACCGCCACATCAGGTAATATTCATGTTTATCTCGATACGAATAATGGAAACACGCAGATGGATTTTGGACCTACTGATGCGATTCAAACTAATGGAGGTTGGTATTTTATTGCTCTTGTATATGATGGAAGTACGGGTGATATAAAAGTAAGAATTCAAGATCAGTGGTATTCAGATGGAAGTACATGGGGTGCTGGCCATATGAGTAATGCAGATGGTAGTCCTTTCTCAATAGGTTGTTCAGAACACTCTGATCGGTTTTTTAATGGCCAAATTGACGAGTTAGCGATTTATTCTACCGTTCTTTCTGATGAAGAAATTGAAACTTATAAATATTGTTCAGCATCATCTACAATTGCTACAATAACTGAAATAGAAGTTGGAGATGTTTTTTCAAGTTATGAAGTTGATTGGAATGTCATTTTTGACATGCATATTTCGGATATTTGCACATTTTATTATGATTATAATCTTTGGAATATTGAACGTACGATTTATTTTGAAGATGCTTTTGACGGTTCGGATACTTTAGCCCAAATGACAGCATTAAATACGTATTATGATTTTTCATCCTTACAAGATAATGAAGATTTTTACTATTTTTATGATGGAAAATCAGAATTAGATGGGTTAGGGTATGATGATTTTGTAGTTGAAAATTATACTATTATTCATGATCCAATACATTCTTCAAAATACACATTAGGTATATTTATTAATTCTTATAATCTGACAGGGAGTGATGCTATAAATTCTGATATATCATATTTCAATGGCACCGTAACTTATACAGATAATAGTGTTCTATTCACGTCTGGTTCGATAAATGATTTTTATAATAACATAGGAGGATCTGATAATTCTTTGACAATAGATTATTGGGAATTTGTTGATAAAACAAATATAACAGAAGGATATACTAATGATGACATGATCGGTTATTTTAACAATGTTTCCACATCATTGAAAAGTAGCTTAAAGATATATATTTACGATCAAGAGGGGCTTTTCTTCAATTTAGAAGTTGTAGTAAAAGATCATGATGGTAATATCGTACCTTATGCTACAGTTCATCTTTTAAATAAAACAACTCAAGAAGAATTATCTAACCAAAATACAGATTTAACGGGTTCAACAAAGTTCTATAGATTGAATAATGGTACTTACACCGTAAATTTAACATACGATAGATATAGTCCAAATATATTAACTAGTATTGCTGAAAATGTAGATGTAAACTTAACTGAGGCCGATACAGATACCTTTGGAGAAAAAACTTTAATTATTAATGATGTAAATTTAACTTCAATAGAAATTAATTTAGTGAGGACTGTATCAGATGTGCCTGTAGAAAATGTTGATGGAGCAAATGTTACCTTTGCTATTGATGGTTCAACAATCGGATATGAAAATACAGATTCAGATGGAGTTGCGATTTTCCATTGGACCAATTCCTCTGGTCCGCTTGGTCCCAATGTTAGTATTACTGCTGAATGGCATGGAATTCCCTGTACTCCTTTAGATCATCCATGGGATAACAATTCTAATCCAGCAATAGTAGAATTTAATTTTTATCAATATCAAAATTTAACAATTGAGTATGAAAGCGATACTACCTTTGTAACACGATTGTACGTGAATAGTACAGGATCCGATGATGTGATGTTAGGTGAAACTTTTAATATTTGGGTTAATTTTACGCAAATTGAAATAGATTCAGGAATTCCTCAACCTGAAGTACCTATTACTGATGGAAGTGTTACTTATAATATAAAAATAGGTACTCTTAAAATTAACACCATTACTTTAAGTTTTGGAGAAATAGGGAGTGGAAATTACAGTATATTAATCAATTCTTCAAATCCCATACAACCGGGTGGGGCAAGTTGGGAATCAAGTGTTACGTATACCATGGAAATCATTGCTTATAAGGCAGGGTATGGAACTAATCAGACATCAATATCATTTAGTTTAAATGATAAGGAATCAATATTAACAAATTTAAACGCTACTCCAATATATACATATTGGTTAAATTCATTTTCACTTGATGTTCATTATCAAGGTACGGATGGATTAGTTGATTTAAATGGTGCAATAGTTAATTACTATGTCACTTCAGTACCAGGCCTTAGCGGATCATTATCACCTCAAGGAAATGGAATATATCGATTAACCTTAAATACGACACTTTTTCCAGAACCTAATGGAAGAGAATATACAATCCAAATAGTTGCAAATATAAAAAACTATGCTTCCCAACAAGTATTTCCAAGTGTTCGAATATATGATATCCTTACTAAAATAAATGGAACAGAATCATCTGAGATTTTAACCAAAGAAGCAGAAATATTTGTAGGTGTAGCAAAAACCTTTTATTTCAATTATACTGTTGCATTAACTGGTTCAGGGATTACTAGTGCTTCAGTCGAAAAAGCATGCAAGATAACAAATCAAGCTACAGGAGATAGATATCAAAAAACGCTTGTACATGTTAGTAATGGAATCTGGAGTCTAGATATTGATTCAGAATTATTAGCACCCGGTATATATTCAGTCCAAGTAAGAATTCAAGAGACAAATTATGAAGAATGTATTGCCATTATTACATTGACAGTTAATAAGAGAATCTTTTCTACTTCTGCTCAGAATATATATAGTGTAGTATCTGGAAAGACCTTAGAAGTACGACTAAAAATAATAGACTCTTACGATCAAAGTGAAATAACTGATATCCAGTTTGGGAATGCCTATATTGAATTTGGAGGCCATAATTGGATCCTTGAATATCAGAATTCAGGTGAAAATGCCGGTTATTATACAACTGTCATTCAAAATATACCTGGAAATGTTTTGATATTACCTGAGACTCAATTCATGACTTTACATATCGCTAGGGATAATTTCACTACAACAAATATTTCAATACCAATAAGCATTGGACTTGTAGAAATTTGGCCGGGAATGCCATTATTTTGGTTTTTAATGGTTATTGGAGCTATAGCAGCCGTGGCTGGAAGTCTGGGAGTGTATAGATACCTTCAAATAAGAAATATCCCAAAATTCGTCAAGAAAAACAAAGCAATGAGGAAAGCCATCAATAGTAAGAGCAAGATTGGTGATAACATGCTTTATCCAACGAAATCAGAGGCGACAGTAAAACTTTTAGGAAATAAATGGGATGACATCGGATTATCTT
>JAEORJ010000200.1 GCA_016840945.1 Candidatus Gerdarchaeota archaeon | reverse complement strand
TCCCTTCAATTGAAACTATATTATTAACAGATTCTTCTTTATCATCAAAATTAAAAATTTTGTTAAAAGAATTATCAGTATTTATAACACATGGTTGAAAGATAAGTAGTGCAATTATAGCTAAAAAAACAATATAATTTTTCAAAAATATTTTTTTAGCTAATTGACTCATTTTTTAAATCGCTCCTTGTAAAATAAAACGTGTAATGAAGCACTACCAGCTAGTAGAAGAATAATATAAAATATTGGTAAACCTATGCTTAATGTCACATTTGAGGGTGGAGTAGTTGGTTGTGGATCAGGGTCATTAGGATCTAAAGGATCACTATGCAAAATAACTACCTCTTCGTAATCAGTATAACCATCATTATCTGTGTCAGCCAATCTCAAATCAGTGCCAAAAATTAAAGCTTCATCACCATCTAGTAAGCCATCATTATCAGTGTCATTATTTCCAGGATTTGAATAGTAAACATACTTTTCATCATAATCAGATAATTGATCATCATCTGTATCGTTATCATATGGATCTGTACTATAGATATATTCAGCATAATTTGTCAATAAGTCATTATCATAGTCTAATTCAGCATCTGTGCTATTTAATGGGTCTAAATTATTATTTATCTCATAGCCATCTGGTATTTTATCAAAATCTGTATCGAAATTTGTTGGATCTGTGAAATAAACATATATTTCATCATAGTCATTTAATCCATCAGTATCAGAATCTTTTTGCAAGGGATTGGAATTATAAACCATCACTTCCAGATAATCAGATACCCCATCGCTGTCTGTATCTGTATTTGTAAGTGAAGTTTTTAGTTGAACTTCTTCCCAATCGAATAATCCATCTTCATCAGTATCGTTTGAATTTGGATTTGAGAAATATGTAAAAGCTTCAAGATAATCACTTATAGTATCGCCATCATGATCTAGTAAATAATCTTCATTGTAATTCAATAACCATTTAATTGAATTTCTTGCTAATATTGAGTGACCTTCAACTGCTAAATAAGGACGTATTGGTCCGCTTCCTAATTCACCACTTGACCAGAAATCAGGATCACCCAAAACGATTAATCGGCCTTCTTCATTCGTACTATTTTCCAAAGCACACATCACTGGTGCCCCAATTGTTGGTACCTCGTTTCCATCATTATATGGCCAATCATCAAAATAAGAAGTTCCATCATTGTCTGTTACAATAAGCTTTTGAGCTTCTGTAGGGTAGCTAGTAATGCCCGGTCCTCCTTTCATTTCCACTCTATTAACACCTAAAGTTATTTCATGGCTGACAATATTTGAACCAGTATAAATCACATATTCTTGATCGCCATAATTATAATCATCATATTCTACCACATAATGATTTGAAAAACTGAAACCAAATCTTATTGCTATATCATTTATCGGTCTATCATAATAATGATCTCTAATTAATAATAGACTGCCACCATAATTATTATACCAATCTTCAATGATATCTATTTGTTCTGTAGTATAATATTCAAATGGTTCTATAATAATTAGGACATCTATTTCCAGTAAATCTTCCAATGTATAATAGATATAGGGATAGGTAACACTTTCATTTTTTTCAAAAACCCCTATAAAATGACCTGCTGCTTTTACATCAGCTACAAAATCCTCATACCCAAGATTGTAACCTAAGTAATCATGGTCAGTATAATATTTCGGGGAATGTGTTTCATCGAAATAAACCTTTTTTTGCGTAAGATTATATGGATTAGAATCATATGTTATTACTAAATTACATTCTTCTGGAATTCCTTTATCATAACTTGAATTTACAGTAATTGTATCTTTTGGTATAAAAATAATTAAACTACCCATTAACATAATAATGGCTACAACTATCCCAATATTGACTATTCTCCTCCCAGTTGAAAATATCCCTTTTTTTTCACCCAAATTAAACCACCAATTTGTGATTATTCATATATAATTACTTTTTAGGTTTATTATACTTTACTAACTATTTTACAAATTATTAATTTAACTGAGTGAATTTTAAAGGAATCTTAACTGGTAAATCTTATCCATACTACGCTCTAAATTACTAATACTAATCGATTAATCAAAAGTGATAATTTATTTTTTACATTAATCTATCATTAGTGTATTTCCTAATCTTACTAGAATAATAATTAAATAAGAACTCAACAATCTAATCTCTGTGAATAATATAATGAAAATAGTATTTCTTGGTTCTGCTCAAGATGCAGGTATACCTCAGATTAATTGCCTTTGTGAAAATTGCCAGGAAGCTCGTAAAAACAGTAGTTTCAAATGTTTAGCATCATCAATTGCTTTTATTGATGAATCAAGTAATAAAAAATTTATTATTGATGCTTCGCCAGATATTAAGGAACAAATAGAAATTTTACGTCTCAATCTTGATGAACAATTATCTAATAATAATGTATTTTTAGATGGTTTCTTTCTAACTCACGCTCATTTTGGTCATTGTGCTGGTTTATGGTCTTTTGGAAAAGAATGTATGAATGCAAAAAAAATTCCGGTATATTGTTCCCAAAAAATGAAAAATTTCCTAGAGAATAATCATCCTTATTCACACTTAATTTCAGATAGAAATATCGAAATTAAGGAATTGAAATTTAAGGACAACCAATTTGGAACCTATTCGATAGAACCTATTTTAGTGCCACATAGAAATGAATATGCTGATACAGTTGGATTTGTTATTAAAATTAACAAATCTTTACTTTATTTACCAGATTTAGATTACTGGACTGAAGAATTAATTAAGCTAGCTCAATCAGTTGATATCAGTATAATCGATGGAACTTTCTTTTCAAAATCTGAACTAAAAACCTATCATGAAGTTCCTCATCCAGAAATAAAGGAATCAATGGATTTGCTAAAAGAGCACACTAATGAGATTTACTTTACTCATTTTAATCATACAAATAATATCATACGAAAAAACAGTAAAGAAAGAAAAGAAGCTATCAAAAATGGCTTTAAGATAGCTTATGATGGACTAGTACTAACTCTTTAGTGATTAGCTTTCATCTGATCGTTTATCGCGAACTTTATCCATAAATTCAGCAGTCACCAATGTGACTCCTTCTTCTTTTGCTTTATCAACTACACCTTGAACAACACGACTCAGAAATATTCGCGGAACCTTAACGATTTTTTCACAAGCTTCATCAGTCCATTTAATATCAGGGTCACATCTATCAACAGCATACCTTACCGTACTAATATCAACTCCTTTATTTTTAGGAATTGGTATTTTATATGGTTTAGAGTGTTGAGCAATCCAGAAATTAACATTATGTCTAAAACCATAATCAATTGGCATACTTGGAAAAGCATCACCTTTGAAAAGATGTTCTTTCCATTTTTTCTTTAAAATTATCTTATCTACAGTTAATACCATATGACATTCAGTTGTTTCTTCATCGATTTCTATGGGAATATCTTCTGCTACTGAACATTCAAATACCTGAAATGCTTCAGCAACAATTTCAGGATATACTGCGCCATCTTTTCTTTCCTCAGTTGTTCTTTTAGAAGGAATTAATGTGAATATGCTATTAGCCATTTTTTCTTCAGTTGTTTCTCCGGGAAACCCTAAAACAACACAATTTTCCATGTATTTTTTATCATCGGTTAAAAAGTTTAATGAACATACTCCCGTTCTGCGAATGTTCATAGCTGTATTACTATCAGCTCTAGCGTTCAATTTCATTGCGAATTTACCTTCTCCAGCTATCCTGTAAGGGAAGCAGAGTGAATAAGGACCAAGATTTGTTTGTCCAGATTCTGATATTGTTCCTACCAATACAACAGGCATAGGGAAGAAGCTGGATGTTTGGTAAAAATTATTTAAGATCCTTACATCTTCAAAGTCATCTTTTGTCATAGGCATCAAAAATGTTAAACATCTTTTTATAATTGTTGATTAAGGTAATAATATCTCGATTTTTTATATTTAAGATATTAAATTTTCTTTAATTTCAAATCTTGAATAGATGTTACTTTAATAAAATTAACCGAATTAAAGATAATCTACCTCTACATAATGTATATTAAATAAATAAAATGAACAACTCTTTGAACAGAATTGGCATTTAAACATCGAGGAATAATGATGAACGAACGTATAAAGCAACTAAGAACTCAAAGTTTAAGCTCCATCCCCACGCTTTCAATAGAACGTGCTTTATTTATGACTGAATTCTATAAGAGTGATATCCCTGATAAAGTTTCTATTCCAGTTGCTCGTGCGCTAGCATTTAAACATTTTTTAAATAATAAAGATAT
>JAEORJ010000199.1 GCA_016840945.1 Candidatus Gerdarchaeota archaeon | reverse complement strand
GATAATCTCTTTTCTTTCAAAATTTCAATAAACTCATTTTTGGATTTACCTCTCAATTTTAACAAAATGAAAGGATCAGTATTAATTTCATTAGCCAAAGCATAAAAAACTGCAGCTGTGTGTTTACAAGGATTTGCCCAATCTGAACAGGTGCATGCTGCTTTTAAATCATTTTTAATCTTAGGAATTAATGAGAAATCTTCATTTGAAAAAATGGAAAGAAAATCATCATGTAGTTTACCATTTAACATATATGCCAAATATATTGCTTTTAGAGATAATGCTTCAATGATTTTCAGCCATTGCTGATCTGTAAATAGATTAACTTCAATTCTTATTTTATATGGTTTAAATCGTGCATCTTGCACTTTAGACACTAAAAATCCTTTTTGTACCTTAATATACATCACTTGACCTTTCTTAGCTAATAATTTCCCTTGCGCTATCCTATTGCCAGATTCCAATGTTTCAAAAGTTTCAATCCATTCTTTAGAAAAGATATTTGATGGATTTCCAATTTTATTTTCAACTAATCTTACACCATTTTTTACTGTTCTTGGGCGATTCAATAAGTAATTGCTTCTTTTTTCTTCATCAGTCAAATTCATCACCTCTAAAGCACTTTACGTAGGGTAAGAACTTCGTTGAGATCTTCATTGGTAAGTTCTGTTAACCAATTATCACCTGTGGTAATAATTGCATCAGCTAAGTTTTTCTTTTGTTCAATTAATTGATCAATACTTTCTTCAAGTGTACCAATACAAACAAATTTGTGAACCATAACATTACGTTTTTGACCAATTCGATAAGCTCTATCTGTTGCCTGATTTTCTACAGCAGGATTCCACCATCTATCAAAATGTAAAACATGAGTTGCAGCAGTTAAATTCAATCCAACTCCACCAGCTTTTATTGATAAGATAAATATCTTAGGACTTGTAACATCTTTTCTTTGAAATTCTGCGATTAAAGTTTCCCGCTGTTTTGTTTTCGTATCTCCTGAAAGGAACAATACTTTAGTGTTTAGTTTCTTTTGTAGGAAATCTTGTAATAGCTCTCCTAATTCCTTATATTGAGTAAATATCAAGATTTTTTCATTAGTTGATAGCACTTCATCAAGTATTTCTATTAAACGATTAAATTTGCACGATCTATTAGCTAATTTCTCTCTTTTTTCATGCATGAATAAAGCTGGGTGATTACAGATTTGTTTTAATTTGGTAATAGTTGCTAACACTAATCCTTTTCTTTGCATATATGAACAATCATTCAATTTATTGAACAAATCTTTGACAACAGCTTCATATAGAATAGCTTGTTCTTCAGTTAAAGAACAATAGATATTGTATTCGTTTTTATCAGGGAGGTCATTTATTATATTTGGATCGGTTTTCAATCTCCTTAAAATAAAAGGTTTAATGATCGACGATAATTGCTGAATTTTATCTTTATTATTGTCTTTTTCAATAGGTAAGATGTATTTTTGGGTAAATTTGTTTATATTACCTAAATAACCTGGATTAATGAAATCAAAAATAGACCATAATTCGGAAAGGCGGTTTTCCACAGGTGTACCTGTAAGAGCTATGCGATAATTACTATTTAATGATTTAATAGTTCGTGTTTGTTTTGATCGAGGATTTTTAATATTTTGAGCTTCATCTAGTATGACATTTTCCCAAAAAATTTCTGATAAAGTTTTGATATCACGATAAGCTAAATTGTAGGTAGTTATTATAACATCATAGTTACTAACTTCAGAAGTAAAATCTAAACCCTTTAATCTATTATTTCCATGATGAATGAAAACTGACAAAGATGGTGCAAATTTGCTGATTTCTCTAAACCAATTACCAATGATCGATGTTGGACATATAATTATACTTGGTGATTTTTCGATATTCCTTTCTGAATAATCATTTAACAATAAAGCAATTAATTGGATGGTTTTTCCCAAGCCCATATCATCTCCTAAACAAGCTCCAAAACCAGCTTTCTTAAGATATTTTAACCATGAAAAACCTTCAACTTGATATGGCCGAAGTGTACCATTAAATCCTAGTGGTGTTGGTTCAATCTGAAAATCATCTAAAGAAGATAGATTAAAAGAACTATCTTGAAACAAACTGTTATTATCATATTCAAGATCAAATGGTTCATCACTAAGATTTTCCTCTTGAATCAAACTCTGTTGTATGATTTCATTAACTGAAATTTTGCGATTTTTATCTCTTAAAATTTCAATAGCTTGATCCAATTCATTAACATCGATATTTAACCACTGGCCTCGAACATTAACAAAAGGTACTCGAAGATTCGCTAATTGTTCAAATTCATTAGGTGATAATCGAGTATCTTTAATTGCTATCTCCCATTCAAAATCCAGAAATGAATTCATTCTAAATAGTCCTTGAGTGATTTTTGGAGAATTATTATCTAGCAATCTCATCTTTAATCTAATTTTAGCAGGATCAGTCATCCAAGTTGGCAGCAAAATTCTAAATCCTTGTTCCTCAAGTGATTTAGCATATTTCTCAAGGAATTGATAAACTTCATCAGTAGTTAGTTGAATATTAGATGGAAAAGATTGTTCTAAGCTTACCTCAATTTTTGGGTATGTTATTGAGGCTAAAGCCAAATCTGCTAGCAAACGCTCTTGAGGATTTTCATATTTCTCTTCAAGTAGAGTAATTGTTCCCATTTGTATTTGCCAAATATCATTTGCAGGTAATAGTAGGCTTGAGTCATTTTCAGCTTGTAGATAGTAAGCTAACGACCAATTCCTAGGATAAGAATCATCATCAGGTGACATTAGCTTAAAGCAGGTAATAAAATGATTATTCTGAATCTTAGGTAAGACATTATTTAACCATGACTTCAATGACCCTAAAAATATTGTAAAGTCATCTGTTGAACATTCAATAAGGCTAGGTTCTGGATCAAATAATGATTCAAACCATTTTTTGGCGATTTCTTTTGTATTCTCTTGTTTTTCATCAAATTGTGATTTAGGCAAAAAAACTCCTAATTTATTTCTAATATATGAATCGATAATAGTATCAAGAAAATTTATGACTGTTTCTTTTAAATCATCAGATTGAATATAATGTTGACTATTTTCAGTTAATTCTCTTATTATCTCAAGTAATCTTATATCATTTCCTTGAATATAAGAACTCCAAAATCCAAAGAAAAGCGTTTTATCACTATTACTTTTAATATTCTTTATAGTAGGAAGAAAAGATTTGTTTTCAATTAATTCTAAAGCTAAAAGGGTTACTTTTTTCCAAAATAAGATAGAATCACTAAATTTGATGTTTTGAAAATTATTCGAATCGATATCTAATAAAAAGTTCAATGCTTCATATGGATTTAACGATAAGGTGTCAACTTGCCATTTTTTCAATTTATAATCAGAAATTGGTTCTAACACTTCATAAAAATTAATGTTAGTTGGTAATGGTTCTTTATCGTTAGATAATAAAGAAATTATTAATTCATTTTTACTGGCTTTCTTTACTGGAGTTAATTTCGATTGTGATTCCTGTAATATATTGATTATAGTTGTAAAGTTAGCTGAATAGGGATGTTTATCGATAATATTAACAGGTGAATCATTACTCTGCAATTGATTATGCTTAATTCTGATAAAACTAGGCATTTCAATCCACAAATGTAATTGACCTTGTTCCCAAATGGAATGCATTATCTCCAAATAATTTCACCTGTCATTTCTATAATATCCACTACAAATGACAAGAATAATAGATATTAAATAAACCCACGTAAGATTTACATATTGCTGGAAAATTACCATTAGAATTAGTTATTTTGATGTTATACTCAATTCAGAAAATTATTAAAAAGCAAACTTAAAAGTTTTTTGAGAAAAAATTTTGTGATAATCAGAAAGAAAAAAATCTTGAGGAGAAATAAATGATATTCCATCCTCGATATCTTTTATAGCAATTTTAAGTATACTAAACTCCAGATTACGAGTGTTGAAATAATAGATAATATTGTGATTGGTATTCTTTCCCAGAGTTTCCAATATGGTTTTCTTTCTTTATTACCTATCCCAATCCAAGAGAAGAGACTTCCTATAACCATACATACTATTATTATTGTAATGACTATTGCCATTGTAATTAAAAAGGAATCAGATTTGATTTGAGCTTCTAGTAAAAGAGCATTTTGTGATTCAATATATAATTTCGCTATTGTAATAAGTAATAACATTACAAATAGCCCTGATAGTATTATAGGGAGTCGTGTTAAGAAAGGCATAGGTGGTTCTGCTTCCACGCTACGTTTGTAAGTTCTACTAATCCAATAACCAAACAATGCTATATAACATAAACTAAGAATTAAAATTGGAAGATAGATGCTAAGAGAATGGGCATAAATTGGATTTATTTTTTCAAATGCTAATAAAGAAGTATAGAAATTTAGATAGAGATACTTAATTGTTCCATCAGCATTCCTCAAAAAGAATATTTCATAGTCATAGACGCCACTTTCTTCTCTAAATAGATTTGGAGAAATTTGAACAAAATTAAGAGCAATACCAGATACTTGTAAATAATTGTCAGTTGCAATGATTTCTAAAGCTTTATCAAGATAGTCCTCAATATTATAAGTAATAGCATCTATGATTTCACCATCATAAATATAATTAATTGTTTTTGGAGAATAAAATCTCCTTGTTGTAACATATTTTCCTGTAAAATCATTTAGGTTTTCATTATAACCAGACATTGGGACAACAACTGTTGGGCTCTTTGGGTAAAAGGTATTGAGAAACAAAGGTAATATCTCGTCACTTGCCATAAATCCATTATAGCTATTATAAGAAATAAAAAAGCCAAAATTTTGATCTGGGAACAAACACATTTCACTATGAAAGAAAACAGTATCTCCTGAATGACCAATTATGTTTACATCACTGGGATACATACAATATAAACCTAAATTAACTCCAGGAAAATCTGGTTGAGGTTTAAACTGATTGCTGAACATTATTTCCATTGACTCATTAGTTAAAATTGTTGAACCGTTAAAACTACCATTATTAAGTAAGGTTCTCATAAAGTAAGTCATATCTAATGCTGTACTACTACAAGCTCCAGCAGGAACAACTGATAGATATATATTATCCATCGACTCTTGGGAATAAAATCCCTCTGATAAATAAATTTGAAGTTCAGTAGGTAATGGTTGATAGAATGATGTAAAATTCATGTTTAATGGTATTAATATTTCATTCTTGATATAATCTTCAAATCTTATACCAGAAATTTTCTCAACAATATAACCAGCTAAAGTAAAACCATAATTTGAGTAAGAAGGAACTTCACCTGGAGGGTGAACTCTCATTGGCATTTGATTTTTAACAACTACATCTAAAGTAGGTAAATCTGTATAGTAATCAAAGAAAATTTGATACGCCATTTCCTCAAAACCAGCAGTATGAGTTAGTAAATGTCTTAAAGTAATTGGTTCAGGATAAGTATTTGGTATTTGAAATTCAGTTAAATAGGTATTAACATCAGCATCTAAATCTAATAATCCATCTTCAACTAGTTGTAGAATAGCTATAGCTACAAAAGTTTTTGATATTGAACCAACTTTAAACATTGTAGTATTAGGATTAACACTAATAGCTGGAGTTGCTCTTTTAAGACCAAATCCCTTTGTAAACATGATTTCATTATCTTTTACAACAGATAGAGTAGCGCCAACTAAACCATAATTAGTGAATTGGTCACTGAGAACATCATCAAAGAAATCTTCAACTTCTTGAGCATCGGATAAATCTTTGACTGAAAGGTTATTAGAAAATGATAATTGATAATCAAATTTATTATTGAAGTTTGAATGCTCAATATCGGATTTAATAGTAGTCTTATAACCAAATAAACTGATTAAAAGAATCGCAAAAATAGCTAAGCTAAATAACATTCTACGAGGGATGAAATCTTTAATAGAATTTCTATTGTGAAATTTCTTACGAAAATTTATTTGCCTCAATATAAAACCCCAATTAAATGGTATTATATAAAATCAAATTTAAAGGTAATCATTATGATTACTAGAAAATCTAGAATTAAAAAATAAATTGTAGTCTTTATTAAAAGGTAAAATAAGAATTATGTGGATTTGTAATGAAATATAGGCAATTAGGTAAAATTGATTGGAATGTATCTGCACTTGGTTTCGGAGCAATGCGATTACCAACTAAAAGAAATTCAATATTGAGTAGAGTTTTGAAGAAAGAAGCAATCAAGATTATTCGTAGTGGCATAGATCAAGGTATAAATTACCTGGATACTGCCTGGCCATACCATTTAGGTGCTAGTGAAAAAATAATTGGTGAAGCTCTAAAAGATGGCTATCGTGAAAAAGTGTTTTTAGTTACTAAAAGCCCATTATTTATAGTACGTAAAGCTGAGGATTTTGATAGGTTTTTAAACCAACAACTTGAGAGATTGCAAGTTGATTATGTTGATGGTTATTTACTTCATGGTCTAAACCGTAATTTATTCAAAAAAGTGAAAGAACTTGGTTTAATTCAAAAAATGGAAGAAGCACGAGAAAAAGGATTGATTAAATATATTGGCTTTTCATTCCATGATACTTTACCTGTTT
>JAEORJ010000198.1 GCA_016840945.1 Candidatus Gerdarchaeota archaeon | reverse complement strand
CTCCCGCTAAAATAAGCATTAGAATGACTCCAACTCCTTGTCCAACAGAGCTGAGTTTCCCAATATAGGTTGTACGACCTTCTTTTTTAGTTACATCACCTAACGCAGCATTCCAGACTGGAACAACTATACTAAATGAAAAAGCATGAATAATTGACACTACAATAAGCATAACAGGATTGTACGAAAAGATTAACAATGTTGTTGCAACAAAAGTTAGAAAGAAGCCGATTATGAGAAGTAATTTTCTACCTTTTTTATCACTGAGATAACCAAAATTGCCTTGAAGGACTGCCCCTAAAAGATTTCTAATCGCTGTTACAAATCCTAGAACTCCTTCCTTAACTCCAACAGCAACAGCAAAATATTGAAAAAAATTCAAGAGAATCAATTGGGAGCCATTATTACCAATAGAAATAAGCCAAAACAATCCTTTTTGAGTCTTAGTCTTTTTTCCATCATCTGATTCTTTTTCATTAATGTTTTCATCTTCTACAGAGTTAGATTTTTTTTCAAGAATCAAATGATCATTTGACATTCTCTTTGATAAACACTCCTAGTTTTACTATTGTGATAAATTATCCTAAAAAAGAATTATGTTCACATCAGTAAAACTTGAGTTATTTTTTATTAGGGATTATTTTTTATCTTATCTTTTGAATTAAAACTTTCAGTTATGAAAAGAAAACCAGATCCAGCTATGAGTCTTAAAATGGTTACACCAATTGCTAAAGCTATAACAATAGTATCATTAGGATAATTATGATTAATTAATGAATCAATAATAAATCCCGCGGAGAGAGAACCAATGAAGGTAGCAATACCATAGAACATTTCCCTAACACCTGAATAAGCGCCCATAAAATTATTTGGTGCCAAATCAAGGGTATAAGCATTCATCGCTACTAAACTCAATCCTGTACCAACACCACCAACAAATCGAGATAATAATAAAACAAGCCATTGCCCAGTTACTATCGCAGGAATGATACTTACTGGGAATAGAATTAAAATTACTGTTGAAATGATAATAAGTGGTTTCCGACCAATTACATCACAAATTTTCCCACCAAAAATCGTAGTGATACCAACGAATACTGTAAAAGAAGAAGTTAATACTGCAACTTGTGAGAAATTGAGGTCCATAATATCTGTCATAATTATTGGATTCAAAGGCCAGATCAAGGACATGGTTATACCAAAGAAGGAATTAATTATTATGAATTTAACAAAAGTTCTGTCCTTAAGTGATACCCACATTTTAGGTATATTATTGTTCTTCTTTTCAATAATTACATTTGTTTCTTTCAAAAGTAAAACACTGATTAGACAAAGGAGAGCATTAAAGGAAGAGAAAGCAAAGGAGAAACCATATTGAATTTCCCAAGTTAATGTATAAGTATGACTGCCAATAACAATCAAATTGTTGAATTTAGTTTCAATTAAAGCAAAAATACCTGCAACACTGAGAGTAATTGCTACTGAAACAATGCGACCAATTGAAGCAATTCGACCGATGAATGTCGCTCTAAAACTTGGTTTGGTGACATCACCTGCAACAGCATTCCACGTGGGGATAAACACACTTACTGAAAAGGCTTGAATAAGCGAAACGAAGATTAATAGAACGGTATTGTGGTAGAAGATTAACGGAATAGGAATAGCAATACTTAGAATGATACCAAAAATAAGAATACTTTTCCTCCCAAGTTTGTCAGATAAACGACCTATAGTTCCCTGAAAAAGACCAGTCAACAAGTTAGTTATAGAAGTTAGAAATCCAAGAGTTTTCGCTGCAACACCTTCTTTACGAGCATAAACAGAGAAAAATTGAGAAAAAAGACTCTGAGCGGTCAAACTAAAAATAGCTATTAACCAGAAAATACCTTTTTTATTGCCTTTCAGATCAAGCTTGGATTCTTTTTTCTGAACAGCTGTTTCTTCATCAAGTATTTCAGGTGGTTCTTCTATCGTATGACTATCTCCTTAGAGCAAACAACCATTAGACTAATTTAGTTCTAAAAAAGGATTTGTATAACGCTAGAAACTGCTAGGAAAAAACACCTTATTTAAGCAGTTTATTATTTAATTTATGATTATTAACAAAATTATCTTTGATAAAAAAGTAACCAATGAGTGCTAATCCTCGAAGAATTGTTACTCCAATAGTCATGCTAATACCCATAGTAGATAAACCATAAGCTCGAATTAAAGCATCAATAATGAATCCCCCCGATAAAGAGCCAATAAAAGTGGCTGTACCAGTTAATGCTTCTTTCCAACCAGCAAAAGCTCCCATGGTATTTCTTTTAGAAAGATCAAGAATATAAGTATTAATGGTTGTATAGAAAAAGCCCGAACCAGAACCAGCAACAAAATTAGCTAAAATACTGAATTCCCAACGACCAGTAATAACAGCAGGAGTGTAGCTTATTGGGAATAAGACAAGAATTGTTGCACCAATGATAATAATCTTTTTGCGACCAATTTTATCAGCCATACGACCACCAACCCATTGGAAAAAGCCCATACAAACAGCAAAAGTAGCAGAAGCAATAGCTATTTGATAGAATTCCATATCAATGATATCGATTTGGATGAAGGGTATAAGAGGCCAAACAGAAGACATAACAATGGAATAAATAATATGAACTAACAAGAATTTGTTAAAGGTGGTATTTTTGAATGGTTCAAAGAAATTAGTTCTTTCAGGTTGGATAGCCATTTCTTTGACTTTATGAGTTTCTTTGAAAGCAATAATGATAGCTAGTGCGATAATGTAGCTAATAGCAGAGGCAGCAAAAGCGATTTGATATTGGACTTCCCAGGAAAAGGGATGAACGGTCCAACCAAAAATAATTCTGCCTTCCAATAGCTCGGTAAGGTAAAAAATTCCAGCAACCATGAGAGTAAAACTAACGGAGATCACTTGTCCAGCAGCAGAAATTTTTCCCATGAAAGAACCGCGGTTCCTTAGATGGGTAACATCACCAATAGCAGCATTCCAAGAAGGAGTGAAAACGCAAATAGCAAGAGATTGAAAGACAGAAGCAATAATGACCATACTTTGGGTTCGACCAAAGAAGATGAGGAGGGAGGTGATGACAAAGCTTAAGCTAAGAGAAATGATCATAAATAATTTGCGACCAATTTTATCACTCATACGACCAAAAAGACCTTGAAAGAGAGAGCTAAAGAGATTACGAATAGAGGTTAAGAATCCCATAAGCCAACCAGAAACACCGATTTTAGCAGCAAAAGGGGAAAAATAATCACCATAGAATTTCTGAGCAGTGGAATTAAAAATACTGATGGCCCAAAAGAAACCTTTCTTGCGTTCAACGATTTGATCGTCAGATTCATCCTCATCGAGAAATAAATCTTCATCAGAAGCAAGACGTTTATCAGGATTAATAGCAGTAGAATCAAGAGTGGTAGTTACAACTAACTCATCACGAAAAGGGGTGACGGGAATCAAAGGTAATTGGTCTTCGGTGTCAGTCGTAGAACTATCTCCAAGAATAATATGAAGCATTGGTAAGCTATTAGTTCAAAAGGATTTAGATAGAGCATCGAAATAAGAAAAGAAAAATCAAGATGGAATTGGTGGGCGAGGCGCGATTTGAACACGCGACATCCTGCTAGTAAGGCAGGCATCATACCGAGCTAGATCACCCGCCCATCAGAAGAATTCCTTACTTCTTTCTTTTTGAATCTTTCGTTAAATTAGCAGATTCCTTTTTTTTCTTTTTTTCTTATTTTTTCACTT
>JAEORJ010000197.1 GCA_016840945.1 Candidatus Gerdarchaeota archaeon | reverse complement strand
TCAAGTGCAATTCGTAATCCATTTGCTAAATTAATTTTCAAATCCATATTATCTGGATAAGCATCGATTATCGCTGATAATTCGTCTAAAACTTCAATCATATCATCGAATTCTTCTGCTTCCCCAAACCAATTAATAGCATTTACTAAACCAGCAGTATAATTCACAAGAAATTCTTCACTATGAGATAATTTCTCAATATAGAGTTCTTTCATCAAACTAAGCGTTCGTTTCATTGAGGGAAATTCTTGCATATCACCATAACAATCAATTTCTACAGCCAATCCCTTAATGAGTATACCTGAAAAATAATCATCAATTTCCTTAGGTGGTAATAAACCTTTCAAAATAATATCGAATTCTTTTGTTTTTTCGTAATTCCAATCTTCACCAAAACATCTGATGGCTATAATGGTAGCTTCTGAAGCTAGTGTTTTTAGTACTAGATTAGCCTGATTTGTAATTGATCTGTTAATAATTAAAATTACTTTTTCTTCTATTTCATCATACAACTCAAATTTCATCAGAATTTCTAATATATCAAGAATTCCTTGTCGTAAAGCTGTAAGATAATCAATTAAATCCAAATAATCATCTAAGAAATTAGATAGAGTGTCAAAAATTGATGAAAGAAAAATAGGATCCCATGATTCATCGAAATGTTTAGCAGCTTCTGTAATAGCTTCTATTACTAAATAGAATAATTCTAAATTATTATTATTCTTATGAAATAGTTCAATTATCTCTTGAATTTTTAGTTGTAATTCATCACTTGTAAGTAAACCATTTTGTGATGAAATATAATCAATTATATCCTGTGCATGGATTAGAGTTTTTTCCGAAATGGTTGATTCTTTTTTTCTTCCAGCATCTGTTTCTGATTTTTTATCATCATTAACAGGTTTTGGAGTTCTTTCATCAGTCATTCCAAAATCTCAAACCTTTCAATTAAGTTACTGTAGTCTTTTTATTAAAAGACTTTTAGGTTATAATTGAGTATATTAAATGATTTTTGTTATAAGATTATTTTCCTTTGTTAATTATTTCTTTTGATATACATCCATTATTCCTGCTGTAATAATTCGTGAAGCTTTTATTAAATCATCGAGGTGAACGTATTCATTAGCTTGATGTAACACTGATGGTAATCCTCCACCCAGTATTATAAATGGAATATCTAGTGGTGGTATTAGTGCAGCAGCATCAGTTCCATAAGTTAATCCTATGGGAGAGCTCTCTATTTTGGTTATTTCTTTTGACCAGTTTAGTAATGATTGAACAAGTGGATTATCTTTAGACGTACTTAAAGCAGGAATCGTATGAAGAACTTCATGATTAATTGAAAACTTTTGACTTGATGATAGTTCTTTCAATAAACTCGTTATCTTCAAATCAAAACCTTCTTGTGAAACTCCAGGAACAAGACGATAATCACAATCAAATGAACAATCTTCTGGTACAATATTGATTTTTGATCCACCTTGAATTAAACCTACATTTAATGTTGATGTACCTAACAAATCATGAGTTAATGAAGGCAATTGTTTTTTCAAATGGTTCATACCAATACAAGCACCTTCAATGGCATTTACCCCTACTTCAGGCATGCTTCCATGAGCAGCCTTTCCTTTTACTTTCACGCGTATCCAATAAGGTCCTTTTTCAGCTATGCCAACTTTTAAGTCAGTTGCTTCAGTGATAATCAAACACTCAGCATTATTCATAATGCCTTTTTCCTTGAGATGAAAAGCGCCATTCATTCCTACTTCTTCATCAGCAGTCCCGGCAAAAACAATTTTGTGATCGAATTCTACTTCACATCTATATAATACTTCCATTACAGCAATTAGTGATGCAACCCCACCTTTCATATCAACAGTACCACGACCAAATAGCTTACCATCAACCTCAGTAACTTGTAAGGGGGGATATTTCCATTCTACTTCATCACCAATTGGTACTGTATCTAAATGACCACTAAGAACTATGTCTTTTTTTCCTTCACCAAAGCTAAGAACAATATTATGACGATTATTATCCATTTCAAAGATTTGTGATTTGAAACCAAAATCTTTTCCTACTTCCTTCAAATAGCTGGCTATGTGATCACATTTACCAGGAGGATTTTGACTGTCGAATTGAACTAAATCTTTTGTTAGTCGTTTTATTAAATCAGCATCAATTTTTGATAGAACAGAACTTATGGGCATAAATTATCATCTGGTATTTTAAATAAAGAAAGAAATAAAAAACTAATGGTTACAATTAAACCACTGGTTTCAATTTGTTATAAGTTTGGTATAAAGCATCATAGATATTTTTTTCAGTCATATTATCCCAAATCTGACCAAATAGAGGGAGGATTTCCTTTACTTCTGGAACATTATAAGGATCACTTGTGTCTTTTATTTTGAAAAATTGATATAAGCTTTGTTTTACATAAACACAAGCAGCATCTACAATAATTGATAGTTTTTCATGAGAAGAAAGTGCTATTGGTTTTAATTTTTCATTTTCAAAGATATTTATATTCAAAAGAAGGGAACGACCAATTTCATGAATAGCTATCTTGTAAATATCTAAATCTTCAAGTTTGAATGCCACCATAATTTTTTCTGCAAGAAAATTACTAGCAATAGTGGTTGTTGGTTCTACTAAACAAATGCTAAATTCACCATAAGGATAAATTAGTCCAAATTTCTTCTGCCAGATATTGATAATATTTATTGGTGAAAAAAGTTGATTTAATTCTTTAGCACGTTTTTCGATTTTTATTTTAACTTCGTTTTCCCAGTGATTTTGATAAAATCGCTTCCATACTCCGAGTAAAATTTGCTTAAAATTATCTATTAAATCAATTATCAT
>JAEORJ010000196.1 GCA_016840945.1 Candidatus Gerdarchaeota archaeon | reverse complement strand
TAGAGATTGTATTATATCTTTATGGTTCTGAAAGCACAACAATGAATTTTACAATTTATTCATTCAATACTGCTGAAATTCTTTATTTAGGAGCAGCTATACCAAATGCTAGTAATGATATTAATTCATTTATGGTCATTTTTAAAACAAATAGCTCAGAGGAATTATTCTATTTCCCTTCAGGTAACTTAGAATTTGGTGCTGGTCATGATGCTAAATTTTATTACTTCCCATCTGATGAAATCAATGATTGTTATACAACATCTTATGGTGATATCATTAATGATGATGTAGATATTGGTGGAACAAATGACACTCAATGCAAGAGTACACATGATGCTACTCATTGTTTCGTTGAAATGGCTATACCATTTGATTCTGGTGATACGATTGGTTGTGATTTAGAAACAACTAATAGTGCTGCAGTTGTTATTTGGTTTTATGTTGAATTTGCAGGAGGGGCAGAATTTATTCAAGCAAATGAACCACAAGAAACTTTTGAGTATTGCGAATTAATCATTACTCCTTTGGTGATTGATTTCACACCGACTGCATCAATACCATTTTTCATAGCAATTACTAGTATAGCTAGTCTTTGTGTAACAATCTTTTATATTAGAAAAAGAGTTGTTAAATGAAGCAACAATTTGCTTCATTTTTTTATTATTTTTCATTTTTCAGTGTTATACCTTTAATTTCTTTTAATAGTAATTGCATTAACCACTAAGAAATAATTATTAGGAATATTTTCAATTCAAATAAAACAATTTAGTTTAGTAATAATTAAAAAATAACAAAATTAGAATTTTAGTTAAAAGAATTACTTGGACAATTATTTATGTTTAATAAAAATCCCTTTTTGTAATTCTTCAAAAGCTACTTTTAATTCATGATCGGAATTCATTACAATTGGCCCACGCCAAGCAATGGATTCACCAATTGGCATACCAGAAATCAAAATGAACCGTAGATGTTTATCTTTACTAGTAATTTTGACTGAATCGCCTTTTTCAAATAGAACAAGATTCTCTTTTTCTAACAATACATTCTTTTGTTCATCGAAATATCCATTACCTTCAAGTATGTATGCGAAGACAGTGTGTTCTGGATTTACTTTATGAGTAAATTCACCATTTGGCAATATTGTTACATCAAGGTATTCAGGACTAATAACTATATCTTGGACTGGCCCTTTTGTTCCATTTACTTCTCCAGCAATAACTTTCACATTAACTTTATCATTGATTGTTATCTCTATGATATCATCCTTTGTAATCTCACGATATCTAGGGTGCATCATTTTGTTTGCTTTAGGTAAATTAGCCCATAATTGTAAGCCTGCAAGATAATCTTTTTGTGGTTGGGGCATTTCTTGATGGATGATACCACTACCTGCAGTCATCCATTGAACTTCACCAGCTCTAATAGTGCCTTTATTACCTAAACTGTCCTCATGATTAACTTCGCCTTGCAACATATAAGTTATGGTTTCAATACCTCTGTGTGGATGCCAAGGAAAACCTGCAATGTAATCCTTAGGATTATCAGAATGAAAATCATCCAAAAGTAAAAATGGATCAAGTTCTGGAACTTCATAAAATCCAAAAGCTCTCTTTAATCGAACTCCCGCACCTTCCATTGTCTGTTGACTTCGCCAATATTTCTTTATTATTCTAACTTTATCCAAACAAAACACTTCAAAATGAGTTATAATTAACTATTGGGGCAACTAAGATTTAATGTTAAACCTATAGAATGTTAAGATTTTAAAGATGTTTTTCGATAAAAATATTAAAAAAAATAGTTTTAAGAAATGTATTTATAATTTCTTAACTATTTAATGTATTAAATAATATTGGGGATGCAATTTTGGTTAAGAAGAAGAATATTCTATTCATATTGGTGTTTGTAATCCTATCTGGTGCAATACCAAATTTAGTTAAAATATCTGCTGCTGGAGTAAATGTTGGCACATTAATATCCTATGAAGGTGGTTCACCAACAATTGATGGTGTTTTAAATGAATCACAGTGGTCACTAGCCGATAGTATAGATATTAAATTATATCTATTTACATCAGAAACTACAACTATGAATTTCACACTTTATACTTTCAATAGCAATAATGAAATTCTTTATTTAGGAGCTGTAATACCGGATGCAAGTCAGATTGCTGAGTCATTCATAGTGTCGTTCAAGACGAATAGTTCAGAAGAATTTTTCTATTTCCCTTCAGGTGATTTAGAATTTGGAGACGGGCATGATGCCAAATACTATTTATTTTCATCTGATGAAATCATTGATTGTTATACAAATTCTTCCAGTACATCATCATATTTTGTTAATGATATAGATAATGGTGGAACAAATAATGCTCAATGTAAAAGTAGTAATAATTCTACACATAGTTTTGTAGAAATGGCGATACCATTCGATTCTGGAGATGTTAATGGTTGTGACTTAGACATTAAAAACAATGACACAATTGCTATGTGGTTATATGTTGAAATGGGCGGAGGAGAATTTACGCAAGTAAATGAACCAATAGAAAGTTTTGATTTTATTGACCTCTATATTCCTCTTTTAATTGTTGATTTCTCACCAACATTATCAATACCATTTTTCATTTTAATTACTAGTATAACTAGTCTTTGTGTAGCTATCTTCTATTTTAGAAAAAAAATCGAAAAGTGAAGCTCTATTAGCTTCACTTTATTTTCATAATTTGTTAAAATTTAATTTTAAAAACATTTATAGATTTTCCAATCTATATAATTAGCATGGGGGGAATCCTGTGAAATCACATAAAATAATTTACTTCCTAGTTTTTATAATTGAAATTAGCTTGATAATAAACATAACAAATGTTCAAGCAGCTAATCTTAGAGGAACAATTCATCCTGCGAAAAATCCCGCACCAATAGTTGATGGCGTACTAGATGATGTGGGGTGGATTTACACTTACTATCTTGAGGTCACCTTGTACTTATATGGTTCTGAAAGCACTACCTTAATTATTACAATTTCAAGTATTTATGATGAAAATTCTATGCTTTATATAGGAATTTATATACCCATCGGAGTTGATGCTATATCTAATTTTATGATGGTTTTTAGAACCAATGCTATAGAACCAATGTTCTCCTATATAAATAGCGAAGTAATTTTTCATCCTGGACATGATACCAAATATTATAACGCAACAAGTAAAACAGCCTATGATTGCTATACAACACAAGAATCACTAATTGGTATTAAGGATATATCTGTTGGGGGAACAAATGATTTTGTTTGTAAAGATTCTTATAATAATACTCATAAATTTCTCGAAATGTCAATGCCTTTAAATTCGGGCGATTCAAATGGTCATGATATTGCTATAGACTTATACAATCAAATTGACGTTTGGTTTCTAATCGCAAATGGTACAAATGAGTTTTGTCAATTAAGAGATGATCTTGAAACATATGAATACTGCATATTATCAATTGAACAATTAATAGTAGATTTATCGCCTACCTTAGCATTTCCTACGATTTATGTACTTTTTAGTTTAGGTGGAATATTTTTTGTTACAATAATGATTAGGAAAAGATTTACAAAATAAGAAAAATTAACAACCTCTTTCCTTTTTCTATTTCATGTTTACTTGTTTAGTTAGGGATTGATTTTAATGTCTTTAATTTCTTTAAAAATTAATTGATTACCAAAAGCACCTTGACTAATTGCTCCATTAGCTTCAATTTTCACATCTGGGATAATTTTCTTTTGTATCACTATACCAGTAATAATTATCTGTTTATTTTCATATTTACTCTCCCACTCAAAAATATCTGGAATGAAAATGATGTCATTTTTTATCTTTAAACAAGGGCCGGCTTTAGAATAGGTTGCGTATCCTTCAATTGCTATTAGTTTATCAATCAAATTGGCTGAAAACTCGTCATAAATCTTGTCCATCTTACAACCATCATTTATATTATAAGCTAAATTATCCTTTCTTGCTTATAAGTAATTTATTATTTGTAGATATTAAAATTATTCAAAATTGACTTATGTGAAAATAAATTATTAATTTAATTAAAAATAACCTTCTACATCTCTTTAAGCGTTCTTAACTAACATTATAAGTAGATCTAATACTGCTTTGATTTTATCTTTTTCTCGTTTTTATTCTATGTTAATTTTCATAGCTATCATCTGAATTATTTTTGAAAAAAAATTAAAAAGAATGAATAAAGAAAAAGATCTTCTAATTCAAATCTCTTTTTTATTCATTTTAAATTTCGTTTACGAATAATCATCAAAATTCCCATGAAAAATGGAAGAACCACTATAACATAAATAAATTCTAATGAAGCTTCTGCACTTATTCCAACTTCGATTGTGGTAATGTCCTCAAATGTAAATTTATTCCAAAATAGATCGGTTATTACAAGATCTACATTATAGACGCCATAATTTGATTCAGTAAATAATGCAGTATAATTATTATCTAAATCCGGATCTGCTAAAATCAAAGTTTTTGTAGAAGGGGGAGATGGATTGCCAGAAGTAACTAAGGTTAAAACTACTTTCACTTCAGTAAGTACATTTTCATCTACAATATTTATTGTTATGAGTCTGGAAAGATTAGTAAATTCTTGAACATCGATTACTCCTATAACAGGCGCATTATTCTCATAACAGCCTATAGCTTGAGTCATAGTAATAAACATCTCTCTCAAATAGAATTGTGTAGAGCCACATGTAACAATATTGCCACTGATAATTGGTGGCACATTTGAATGGAACGTTGCTCCTGCAGCAGCATACTCTGCTGAATAATCTTCATGTCCTGTAATATCTGTTCCATTAATTACATCAGCAGCAGCAAGCACTCTTACCGCTCGACACCAAGCACTAATGATAACACCAGCGTCTGATGCTGATTTAATTTTGTTCAATATGCTGTCTTGATTTGCCATAAGATTTTCATGTGAGTTACCAGGCATAATATTGATACAATCATACTCTGTTAAATCTGAGATTTCTGAGTAAAGATAATCTACTTCAAATTCAACACTATTGTATTCGCAACCTGTTATAGTTGTTGCTGGACCTACTGTAACTATCGTCCAACCAAATACATTAAATTGGTTAAAGAGAGCTAGATAATTTGCTCCACAGTCAAAATCCATTATACAAAGAATACTCACTTCA
The DNA here is from genome assembly GCA_016840945.1 of Candidatus Gerdarchaeota archaeon. The sequence continues at coordinate 6,434 of JAEORJ010000196.1, read as the reverse complement.
GTTGTGTGAATATCCGTTGTTATATATGAAGTTGAATTTTTTGTAATTGGTAATCCAATAACAAATAATATCAAAAATATTGAAAGATAGAATCGTTTTTCCATATTAACCGCCCCGGGGAGCTATATAAACTAAATTGGTTTATATTTAAATATTTTCTTATACTAGTGAGAAATGTTTCTTATTCATTAGAGAACAAGCTGTCTAAAAACACAGAATAATAAAATATGAGAAATACCTCATCAAGAATAGAAGTATCTAAGGTGCATAATTAAATTTTAGCTAGGAAAATTCATTATATAGTTAAATTCCTACCTTTCAAGATAGTTTCTACAAATCATTTAATTTTATTAAAATCAACTTTCAATTTCGCTGATAAATAATCTTCTATATTCTTATACAATTTCTTATCTTACATTATAATATAGAGCAAATACTACTTTGAGTTTTTCTTTTTCTTGTAGTATTTTTTCTTTTAGTTCTTTTCTTTCTTTCATTTTGCCATCACCGTCTTTTTTGATCATTTTTCTTTTTTTTAGCAGCCAATTAATAGACATTTATTATATCTTGCTTTCTCAATTTCTTTCTTTATTTGTTTTTTAACTGATTCTTTTTGATAGTTCATTTTTTTTTTCACCTTTTTTGTTTGTTATTAATTTATTAGGTGGTCAGTTTATTTATTCCTAGTGGATAATTATACCCACTTTTTTATACTCCAGTCATCATTGCGAATTTTATTCTGGTTCGTTCGTAATCCTTCTTGATCGTTTGATTGATTTTTTGTGTTTGTTTGTTCATTTTTATTATTCTCCAAATTTTGTTCTGAATAACATACTATCATTAGTATATATAAAGCGAATTCACTTTTTTGGGACTCTTATCGAGGTCACATTAAGCTACTATGAATTCGAAAAAATAACCTAAAAAAGAAGAAAAAAGAAGGGATAAATCACTTCTTTTGATGAATTACTCTGTTGATTCATTGACTGGTTTCGTTGTATCCATTGCTGTTTTCTCAGGTCGTATCTCAAGATAATTCATCCAATTGACTTCTCTTAGCATAAATTTAAAATTCAATCTCTTAGATGGTTCTTTTGAAGCCAGACTTGAGAACCTAATAATAAACCATTCAAAGCTCATGAAGAAATTGGTCTGTGCCCATAGCCAAATCAGTAAGTCATAGAATAACACTGTAACAACTGCAAATATTAAAACAATCCATTCTTGCCCCAAACCAAATTGGTAGCTCATTAAATTCTCTGGGTAAGTCCAATTAAATACTGCTCGAGGAACAAGAGACCAAATTTGTAATGCGAAAATAGTTAAAGCGATCATTCCCCATGTTCTGAAATATTTCACGACGATATTTTTAGCAAACTTCGCTCCTTTTCCACGCCAATCTATTAAATAGAAGAGAAGTACTATTATTCCAACTTGTACCCCTAGAAGAATCAGATAGAATCCCATATATGGTCTGTTAAATGAAATGTCAAATGGTAGTGCAAAGATTGAGATTACTGCTAAGACAAATATCCCCAACGTTAATACTCCACCCCATACTGGTAATCTTTTAGCTGGTTTTGGGATTGAAAGTGCAGTACCCATCACTGCTCCTAATAAAGACGTACTTAGAAACGGAAAGAGAGGATAATAATCTCCTGCAATTATAGTCAGTATCCAGCTAACAATCCCATGGTTATATGCTTGAAATTCATCACTTGGCCAATTATTATTATAATCATCAACTGGTAAAGCTGGGTTTTGTTTCCAATAACTCATATTGTCTACAAAATACCATATTACAGGTGAGAGTACTAGAATAACTATAGTTAATGATCCTAATATGATAATGTTACGAACAAATTTCTCAGCACCTCCTTTGATAAATAGGAAGTATTGTATGATTGCTGTTATTATCATACACCAACCGATAATTTGCAAAGCCTCCATAAGAAAGAATCTTTCCCATAATTTGGCAACAATATCCGGATCGATCCAAGGTGCAGCTGTAAAAGTTTCACCTGACCGAAACACACTTCCGAAATACCCATAATATCCAAATGACTCAGTAACTACTCCTGCTAGCAAAATACCTAAACCAGTGAGGATTTGTTTTCCAAATAATCTTCCAGGTGGGAAACCAGCTAAAGCTTTCTTTGTTGTTGCATATGCATTAACTATCGCTGAAATAAGAATGAAATAACCTACCCAATTACCAAAGAAAGCTGAAAAAGCAAAGAATAATGATCTAAAGAAATCATATCCTGGTTGGCCTGAAAATAATAATCCTGAATCAACCCATGAATAATCATATATGTGATTAAAAACGTGTAAGAAAACCATCATCCAGATTGCTAATCCTCTTTGGAAGTCCAATGAGGCAATCCTTTGAACTACTTTGGTGGTTTCTTCTGGTTTTTCTCTAATTTCTAATTCACTCAATCTTAACACCAGAGATTTTGTAAAGCAAAATTACATTTATCACATCTTAAGTGGTAATAAAGTTTTAGGCAAAAGTAGATCTTCAAGTAATAATTCTTATTTTTGATTATTTTTTTCAGTTAATTTGTTTTTTATTTTCTTGAAGATTATTTCATCTTTTAGCTCCTTTATCTCCTCTCTTTGTTCCTTCAAAGTTTCTTTTCGTTTCTTCTTATGCTCCTTAAGACTTTGATTGGATTTAGTCGATTTTTCCTCATCAATTTTGAAGGCAATCCTATCTTTCCTCAATTCTTTATATGTTTCTTTTAATTCCTTTCTTTCTACTTTATGCTCCAATTTGATTTGTATCAATTTTTCTTCTTTTCTAACTCCGACACCAAAGAGCATTAATGGAAGGAACTTTAATGGGACATCTTTTTCCGCGATTCTCTTGTCAATTATTTCCTCTTTATCTAAATCCATTTTCAATCTTTTATTTTGTATTCCTTTTATGACTAGAAAAACAATAAGACATAAGACATAGAGAATTAATACTAAAAGGAAAAGAATTTTCAAACCGATTTGACCTGTTATATATTTTACCAGATCGAAAATTCCCCCAGCGATAAATGGTGATGATATAGCTGCTAAATGCCAAAAAATGTAGAATACTCCAGTATATGTTGCTGTTTGTCCTTGTGGAGCAATATTCCACAATACCACTAGAATATTGATTGAAATTAATATCCAACCAAATCCCATGATCATTATTAAAATAGCATACAGTACTACTTGCCAATTAAATTGCAGATTATGCAAGGTAATTATATCCAACAATCTTGGAATATCAACAAGACTGATAATAGCAATTGGTAATAGACATAAAACAAATCCTATCACACCAAGAACACAAGCATTAAGAGCGCCAATTCTTCGAGCTAAAAGCCCAGCTGGTAGAGCTAAAGCAATTTGGATTACAACAAAAGCCCCCAGAATATAACCTGCTTTTTCTTCTGATAAATTCAGTAGCTCCTCTGCTGTTGCATAGCTACTGAAAAAAGTCTCTGCTATTTGATATCCAGCGTTATTTAGAAAAACAGCAATAAGTAACAAGACTAAAATGCTCTTCTTATCCTTAATTATCCCTTTTATAACAGTTGATAATTTTATACGTTCATACGTTTCTTCTATTTCAATATCCTTTTTTTCACGTACATTCAGAATCAAAATCCCAAGACAAATAAGCATTATAATCGATAGTGCATAAAATGCCCAAGCATGATTTTTTGAATAAATATAGGATGATAATAATAAACCAACAATATTAGCAAACCCTCCAACAATATTCATAACTCCGCTGCCTTGGCTATGTTGCTCTTTAGGTAAAGTATCGGGTATTAAACTAATAACCGGAGTATTGAAAATAGCCATACTAATATTGAAACCTGCGATCGAAATGATTAGCAAGTATAAAGTAGATTCAAAGGTTCCAATCATCCCAAAGAAGAAAGCTGCTAAAGGAATGCCAATAATGACATATGGCATTCTTCTTCCCAATTTTGGTATCCATGTTCTGTCTGATCTTGCACCAATAATTGGTTGTAGGATAATAGCTGCAATGTTATCAAGAACCATAATTATACCAATCAGAGTATAAAGAATGGGTGTATCGCCAAGGAGAGGTGAAAGATTATTTTTCAAGAAAATCGGTACAAAAATAGCAAAAGCTGACCAAGTAAGATTAATCGTAAAGAATCCCATGCTAGTTAGGAATGTTCTAAAGTACGGGAAACGTTCTTGGTTCATTTTTACATCTCTACATAGGGATAATTCATATAATTTTCTCTCGAGACTAACTGCAAATCTAGCTTAATGATAATCCTCCAAGAATTCTTTCATTCTTTGTAATCCAATTTTCAATTTGTTAGTATTATTCCCAAATCCTAATCTGAAAAAACCTTCCATCTCAAAACATATCCCAGGTACTAAGAATGTGCTTTTTTCTCTAATCAATTTTAGACAGAATTCTTCTGAAGGGATGTCCAATAGTAACTTTAGAAAAGAGACACTTCCAGCTTTTGCTGGTATCCAATCTATTAGTGGTTCGCTTTTAATCCAATCTGAGAGCATTTTATGGTTGGCTGTTATTATCTTGTAGTTCCTTTCATAGATTTTATCCACATTTTTCATCGCCAGTGCTGCTAATGCGTCATCAATCATGCCATTGCTAATTGTGGTGTAATCTCTGTGCTTCAAGCATTCCTCAATTATCTCCTCTTTCGCTGCGATCCACCCTAGTCGCAAACCTGAGAGCGATAATCCTTTTGAAAATGATCCTGTTGAAATAGCTTTGTCATAAATATCTACAGCAGATGTTACTTTATCGTTTTTATTAAGATACAATCCTTTGTAAGCTTCATCATACAGGATAAAAGCATTACAATCTTCAGCTATCTCACAAACATTTTTGACAAATTTATTGTCCATTAAGAAACCAGTTGGGTTGTGAGGATTGTTGAGGACAATCATTTTTGTTTTTTTGTCAATTAGCTCATTTAATTCCTCGATTTTTGGTTCCCATTTATTCTCCCATTTCATTTTCCATAATTTAACATTTGCACCAAATGATTTTGCTGTGCTATATAATTGTTGATAGGCTGGGAATATTGAGATTACAGTATCACCAGGATTGATAAGTGAATAAAAAGCTAAAAAATTAGCACCAATTGCTCCGCCATTAATTAAAATATTTTCAGACGCCATCTGATCATAAAGATTAGCTAAACCTTGTCTCAATTCTTCTGATCCTCGGATATAACCATACGTTAGCTGTTTCTTCTTGAAATCATCAAAAAAATTCTCATAATCAACCAAATTTAAGAATTCTTCTAACGTGAAAGGATCTACACAAGTTTCAGCAATATTATATTCTACTTCATGTTCATATTTATTCATGAACTGCTCCACAAGAAAACTATCTATTTTCATTGGAATCTCTAACCTAATAGTTTGAATACTATTTACGCTACGTTACGACAAATACTAAAGTAGCAATCACTTGTATTTTAATTAATATTATGGACAAAAAAAAGGTTTAGTAAATCAAAAAGAATAAAACGATTGTTGAGGTCAATAGCATATGGTCGATTTGAACGATATAATTATGGCTCGCTCTTTAATACAAGACAATATTATTGAAACACCACTAGTAACCTCACAATATCTAAGTGACCTTTGTAATGCTCAAGTTTATCTGAAGTTAGAAAACCAGCAAATCACTCATTCTTTTAAAATTAGAGGTGCTAGCAATAGAATATTACAATTAACACCTGAGGAAAAAGACCATGGAATAATTACTGCCTCTTCTGGTAATCATGGCCTAGCAGTCGCTATGTTAGCTGATAAATTAGAAATACCTGCCAGAATTATCGTACCAAAAACAACTCCTGAAGTTAAAATTAAGAAATTATCAAATTATAATGTTGATTTAGAATTACATGGGGAAAATTATGATGAAGCTGAAATCTTCGCACGAAAGATCTCTGAAGAGGAACAACTAACATTTATATCTGCTTATAATGATCCGATGATAATTGCTGGCCAGGGTACCATAGGTCTTGAGATAAGTGAACAATTACCAAATGTTACAGATATTTTTGTTCCTCTAGGTGGGGGTGGATTATTATCTGGAATTGCCATTGCAATAAAAAGTTTGAATCCTACAGTAAATTTAATAGGCGTTCAAACTGAGGCTTGTCCTGCTTTTTATTACTCTTTGAAAGCAAATAAAATAGTCGATGTAGAAATGAGAGAATCTATAGCTGATGGAATGTATGGTGGTATAGAACAAGGATCTATAACTTTTGATATAATTAGGGAATTTGTTGATGATGTGAAAGTCGTATCTGAATTGACTATTAAGAGAGCGATATCCCTCTTATGGAAAGAAGATCATCAACTTACAGAAGGAGCTGCAGCTGCTGCAATTGTTCCATTGCTGGATCAACCATTAT
>JAEORJ010000195.1 GCA_016840945.1 Candidatus Gerdarchaeota archaeon | reverse complement strand
GACAAACTGAAATGTGGTATATTATAGTGGGAAGCAATGCTGAATCAATGCGTTCTGTACTCACTTGTGGTTCTGCTGATTTTGATCTCTATGGTAGATTGAATGCCGAACCTACTACCTCAACTTATGATTGGCGTGGTTATACCTCTGGTGGTGAAGATGTCACCTTTAGTAATCCAGGCGCAGGTACTTGGTATATTATGGTCCGCGATTATAGTGGTAGTGGTAGCTATACACTAACTGTAACAATTACTTACACTACCCCAGATACAACTCCTCCAACTGTAAGCCTTACTGCTCCAACCAATGGTGCTACAGTATCAGATACTGTTACTATTAGTGCTTCAGCCAGTGATAACGTCGGAGTATCCTATGTTGCATTCTATATTGATAGCACGCTTGTAGGAACAGATACAACTTCTTCTTACACCTATTCATGGGATACCACAGCATATACTGATGCAAGCCATACAATATATGCTCGTGCTTATGATGCTGCTGGCAACTATGGAACAAGTACTACCATAACTGTAACAGTCGACAACAGTGGTACTCCAGATAATGAACTAACTTCTGGTGTTCCAGTAACAGGAAGTTTGAGTTCCGTAGGTCAAACTGAAATGTGGTATATTGTTGTAGGAAGCAATGCTGAATCAATGCATTCTGTGCTTACCTGTGGTTCTGCTGACTTTGATCTCTATGGTCGATTGAATGTTGAACCTACCACCTCAACTTATGACTGGCGTGGATATACTAGCGGTGGTGAAGATGTTACTTACAATACTCCCGGAGCTGGTACATGGTATATTATGGTTAGAGACTATAGTGGTAGTGGTAGTTATACACTAACAGTAACCATTACTTATAGTGCACCAGACACGACTCCACCAACAATTTCAATCACCAATCCAAGTGAAGGAGCAACTGTTTCCAGTGCAAAGATCGCTTGGACGGGATCAGATTCAGGTAGTGGTATTGCTTATTACGAAGTTCGTATTGATTCTGGTACTTGGATCAATAAAGGTACAAGCACAACCCATACCTTTACTGTAGCAGATGGAAGTCATTCTGCAGATGTACGTGCATGGGATAATGCTGGTAATAGTAATACCGATTCTGTAAACTTCATTGTAGATAGTAGTCAACAAAATGATGTTACTACCTATGCAGTAATAGTAGGTATTTCTGATTACAAAGCTATCAGTGATCTTTCTTATTGTGATGAAGATGCTACCGATTGGTACAATCATCTTACTGGTTCACAAATGGACTTTGATTATGTCTGGGTCTATGGCGATGGTCACACATCAAACTATCCACAGTGGGATGGGTATGCAAATGAATACAATGTCAAACAAGCCCTCACAAATATGATCAATTTAGCTGATGATAATGATATCATTGCATTTATTACCTCAGGACATGGTGCTGGTACTGGTACAGGTTCTTCATACTTGTGTATGTGGGATTGTAGTTCCGGTGAAAATGGTCAAGATGGTAACCTCTATGATACAGAATTAGCAGCAATACTTGATGATGCAGTAGCAGATAAAATATTTGTCTTCATTGATCACTGCTACTCAGGTGGATTTGGTCCAGATTTAATGGCAATGGGTAATAGCGCACATGTCTATCTAACAACTACTTGTACAGAGGATGGTTACGGATATGACGACCCAACACATCAAAATGGTGCTTGGACCTATTACTTCCTTGAATATGGTTGGATCAATCACTATGGTGGAAGTGCTTCTACCTCTATGGAAACTATCTTCGATTATGCTCATGCAGCCTATCCTTATTCGGGTGGCGATGATAGCGAAGAATACGACGGTAATTCAGGAGCATCATTCTATTTGGCATGAAAATGCCAATCCTTTTCTTTTTTTTACCTATAATTGATCAAATTTTCTGATTTGAATAATAAAATAATTTTAAAGATAGCTTTAAAAACTGAGATATCAATTTTCTGTCGTATACATTTAATCAAATATTGAGATAGGAATGAAATAATTTTAGGCGATGAACTTTTAGTTCTATCTAGTAAAAATTAGTCTTCACTATTTTCTATTTATGATGTATAATAACTAATAATGGTGTAAGAAAATGGGTTATAGATCCAGAAATACAGGCAATAGAGCACCTCGAGAAATGCACAAGGTTACTTGTTCAGAATGTGGAAAAGAAACCGAAGTTCCTTTCAAACCAGATGAAGAACGACCAGTGTATTGTAGAGATTGCTATCAAAAGCGCAAGCCAAGTAGACACTAAATGTATCTACCAATTCATTCCTAGTTGAAATTTATTTTCAACTTGATTTTTTCTTTTTCTCATGATTCTTTCTTATCTTTTTGTTCTATTTCTTTTTCGATGATTTTTCCATTCTTTATCTTTCTAACACTGTATACTCCATCAATTAGTCTCCTTATCCCTAGTAGAATGAAACCACAAGATAATATTACTATCAAAACTGTTTTTGCTATTTCGTCTACAGCTAAATCTGTTATCGCTACTGTTATTAAAAGAAATCCATAGACAATCAATAGTAATCTGGTTATTGCTCCTTTGGCATTTTCTTGAAATCCCTTTACTACTCCAATGATTCCTAGTAAAAGGAATGCTATTGCTATAAAGACAAAAACTATTCTCAATGTTATATCATGTTTATTTATCGCTACTAAACCAATGGGTATCAATAATATCCCTGTAATGAAATTTAGAATAGCTAATGATTTTTCTTGTCTTTTATCAAATAATCCAACAAATATCCTTGTAACACCAATTGTTAGAAGTGCTATACCGAATAATATTGATGTTATAAGATATTCAAATTTAAGATTGATCAATACAATAACTGCAAAAATAAGACTAGTTGAACCTGAAATAATATAGAAAATTTGTAACCATAAAGGTATTTTTGTTATAAGTTCTTTTTTTTCTTCTATTTGATTTTCCATACTACTAATAATGAAGTCTCAATTTATAGACTTACCTTAATTACTTCAGAATAAATTATTATCATATATTTATTTGATAGATTATTTTAGATTCAATTTTATTAATTCATCTTTTTTTTCTAATAAAATATTAATAATTGGATAACAAATAATACTTTAAAATGGTAGAGCGATTTTAATGGTTGACCAAGAAACTAATTGTACACCCAATGGAATGGATAATAGAAGTGATATAGATAATATCCCGGAAAAAGATCACTCTATAAATTTTGATAGAACGATAATTAATTTCGTTAGTTATAATAAAACAAAATACACTGAAAAAACTTCTAATGATTTTAAATTTCTTGATGAATTTTTGAAAACTGATCGTGTCAATTGGATTGATGTTATTGGTACTAAAGATAAATCTCTCTTGGTTTCTTTAGGTGAACGTTTTAATTTTCATCCACTGATTATGGAAGATATTGCTTCTACCAATCAAAGATTAAAAGTTGATTATTTTCCAGATTACGTATTCATAGTCTTAAATGCAATCAATTATGTTAAAGAAGATAAATCGCTTGAACTTGAACAAGTAAGTATTATTTTAGGTAAGAATTTTGTTTTAACTTTTCAGGAACTACCACCTAATCAATTTGATCCTATCCATGAGAGAATAAGAAACGATCAAAGTAGAATCAGAAAATTTGGTTCTGACTATTTAGCGTATGCTGTTTTAGACCTTTTAGTTGACAATTATTTTGTTATTTTAGAGGATTTTGGAGAAAATGTAGAAGCTTTACAAGAGGGATTGGTTGATAATCCTACACCTGAAAAGTTACAAGACATCTACAAAATGAGAAATGATATGATCAATATTCGTAAAGCTACTTGGCCTTTACGTGAAGTTATTAATCGGTTGAGTAAGATGGATTCTCCTTTTATCAAAGAATCAACTGAAATTTATCTTCATGATGTTTATGATCATGTTATTCAAATCATTGATAATATTGAAATCTATAGAGAAATGGTCTCGAGTATGATAGATATTTATATCTCCAGTATAAGCAACAAAATGAATGAAATAATGAAAATTCTAACTATTATCTCTACTATCTTTATTCCTTTGACCTTTATTGTAGGTTTTTATGGAATGAATTTTGACATGTTTGAATTTGGTTGGAGATGGAGTTATTTTATCATTTTAGGTGTTATGCTTGTTATAGTCATTGGTATGATTTTCTACTTCAAAAGAAAGAAGTGGTTATAAAAGAACTATCTATTTTCCTTCTTTTTCTGTTTCTTCAACATTTTCTTCCTTTTTGCAAGCTCTTTTACAAGATTGGCGAATATTTTTTCATGTTTCTCACCAAGTAATCCCTTTTTTTTCATATTCTTAAGCGTTTGAATTCCTTGCCCTTTTTCATCATCTTCTAATCGAGCTAATGCTATATGAAACCAGAAAATACTATCAAAATTGGTTTCCTTAGTAACTCTTTCCTTAATTTCAGGAATAGCTTCTATAGCTCCCATTCTACTTAATGCCCTTGCTGCTGTATATCTTACCATCATGCTTCCATCATTTTTCATAATCCCAACCAAAATCGGTACTGCGACTTTCAGATCAATTTCACCTAAAGCTTGAACGATCTTCTTTCTCACATCTCGATTATTTTCTCTTTTCAATTTCTCGAGTATTTCTTCAATAGCTTCTTCTGCATCAATATTACCTAGAATCTTAGCAGCATTACACCTTATCACCCAATCATCATTATTCAATTGATCTAATAAATCTTGAATTATTTTTTCTCGAGATTCATCCAAAGATTATCACCCGCTTTTATAGACTTTATAATAAGAATGTACTCTTACAATTTATTTATAAATTATGTTTTTTATTTTTTCTCAATTATTACTATTTGGAATAAAACTGATAAAAGGTATCTATTTATGCGAAAAAAGGATAAGAAAATTCCTTTAGAGGAACAAGAAATCAAAGATTCTAGATCTATGAAGAATCAACTGAAATCAAACCTTAAAATGGGTGTTTGGTTAGCTTCAAATGGTACTAGAGCATTCTCTGATTCAATCTTATCACCTTTTATACCACTTTTCGGTAAAAATCAACTCAATGCTAATTCTACCGAGATAGGCCTTATGGTTTCTATAACTAGTCTTCTTAGTATTGTTCAGATTTTCTGGGCATATTTAGCACAGAAATTTAATGTTTCAAGATTTATTGCTATTATTGCTTCCTATATTTCCTCATTCCTTAATTTCCTACTTTTACCTCTTAGAAGCATTTATTCCTTTGCTGCATTACGTGGAGTTCAAAGTGTTACTTTTTCTGCTACTTTACCAACTAGCTCGAATATTCTAGCTGAACGTACACCTCCACGTTCATGGCCTTTACAAAATAGCCTATTACAAGGTATTTTAGTTATTGGTACTT
>JAEORJ010000194.1 GCA_016840945.1 Candidatus Gerdarchaeota archaeon | reverse complement strand
TTTACACTTTCACTTTAGAAAACACCCAACAAAGTTCTATAGTATTTACTTTATTATCAATTGTTCTTATATTGGTAGGTGCACTTGTTGGTATTGGGATAATATTTCTAAATGGAAATATGAAGAAAGTATTCACCTTTATTTTTAGAAAAAATGCTTTCTTTATTAACTTTAATTTCAAGAAATCAAGACATAGATTATCATCAATTGTAATTGTTATGATAATTTTGACAACAACAACATTTTACTCTGCTATATTGTTAAAGACTTTACAGAAAAATGAACAAGCCACTTCATATTATAATAATGGGTCAGATTTTCGTATAATAACTCAAGATACAAATTATAGTTATAATGATACTATTGCTGCTGTTGAAGGTATAGAAAATGTCATGCCAGTTATGACTACGAGCGGTCAATATGGTTTTGATAGAATAACTGTATATGGTATTAATCCTATATCTTATTCATCTATTGGACGATGGCTGGAAAGTAGCTTTAATCCTGAGGATGTTTCGGAAATATTTTCAAATTATACTAGTAACGAATGGTTAGAAATACTTGATAATAATTATGAAGCGACGATTATTAGCGATGGTTTAGCAGAGAAATATCACTTGAACATTTCTACTGAAATCACAGTAACAACTTTACCAATTGGTGCTACCTATGGTTTTGATAAATTTCAGATAACTGGTATTATACATTCAGCGCCAGGATTAGGGTTAGCAACTGGGTTCAATATTGAATTGAAACAAACCAATGAATATTATATATTAGTGAATCAAGGGAAATTAATAGATGAATATGGAATTGTTCGTACAAACCTTTTCTTTGCAAGTTTAACACCAGGTTATTCTATTGAAGAAGTTAAAGCTAGATTATTAGAATTGGATTATGTTGTTGAAGTGAATCCTGATTTAGTAAGTGAAGGATTTAGCTCTCAATATGTTGATAATTATGTTCCAGATATTAAATTACTTATAATTTCTGTAATAAGCTTAGTTGTTTTGATTAGCATTATAATACTGATAATAAATATTGATTTCATATTAAAACAAAGAAAACAAGAAAATGCTATTATGTCAGCCTTGGGAAATACAAATACCAATTTAGCTCGAATGCTATTAGTAGAAATATCTGTTATAAATCTTTCAACTGTAATTACTGGGTTTCTAATTAGTATTCCATTTGTACTATTATCAATTTATTTTATAATGCCTTTTCTCACATCAATCCTAATTATACCAATGAACTTAGCAATAAATTATACCTTAATTGGGATTTTAACAGCTCTATATATCGTAATTACATTTTTAGCCATAGTACCAACTATGATTGATATAAGAAAAGAAAAAATAGCTGTTACAATTCAAGGTTTAGAATGATTTTTTTTATAATTTTGATAATTCCTTTTCATCAAGACGATATTTATTTTCTGGACTAGTATTTTCTGGGGGGTTAGTAATATAACGAATGAGATACCAAATGAAATAAATGAATAAAAGTAATGGTATTGGTAACAAAAAGATCGCCCAGAATGGAAAATCAAATGAAAATCCAATAATAATCCATGATGCATAAGCTGCAGAAACTACGAACCCATAAATCCTATAGAATCTATTATAGTATATAGCCATGGATATCCCCTTCAATGTTTAATTATTGGTATAAAGCTATATAAAGTATTTTTTTTACTTGAATAACCAAATTTTTTTTAAAAAGAACTTTTTAACATTAGGCGTTAGATTTAAATTTTCAATAACTAACAACGATTTATGACATCTATTTCCAAACATTTCAAAGATAGATTTGGTCCTTGGGCTTTAATAGCTGGGGCTTCTGAAGGACTAGGAGCTGCTTATGCAAAAGAAATAGCTAAGTATGGAATTAATATAGCTCTTATAGCGAGAAGAAAAGATGCTCTTGAGGAGTTAAGCAAGGAGCTAATTTCTAAATTTAATGTTCAAACTAAAATCATAGTTTTAGATTTAACAACACCTGATCTACTAGAAAGAATAATTGCTAATACTAAAGATTTAGAAATTGGTTTGTTAGTTTATAATGCTGCGTTAAGTCCTATAGGATCATTTTATAATTTTGATCTAGAGAAACATCTCAAAGTAATTGATGTTAATTGCAAAGGACCAATGATATTAACTCATCATTTTGGTAAGAAAATGATTGAGCGTAAGAAAGGGGGAATAATTCTTATGTCTTCATTAGCTGGATTACAAGGAGATCCTGTTCATGCCCATTATAGTGCAACAAGAGGTTATACCGCAAATTTAGCAGAAGCACTTTGGTTTGAATTACGATTTGAAGGCGTGAATGTTTTAACCTGTAAAGCAGGTCCAACAAATACACCTAATTATATAATTTCAAAACCAAAAAGAGCAGGTTTAGTAAATCCTAAACCGATGGATCCAGCTAAAGTAGCAAAAGGGGCACTAAAAGATCTCTGGAGGAATAAACCATTTCATATTCCAGGTTTTTCCAATAAATTTTCTGCTTTCTTATTACAAAAAATACTTACTAGAAAATTAGCTATTAAAATGATGGGAAATGTAGCATTGAAAATGTATGGTTTAGATAAAAACCATGTTAATAAGTAGATGCTGAAAAAGCATCTATTTTAACTTATTAATAATAAACTCTAAAAGAAAACAACTTTACTTGAACATATGATCGAAATTTCCAAAGAAGAAGCTCAGAAATTTATTTTATCTCATCAATTATTACAACCAAAAAACTCACCAAAGAATATTGATGCAATTTTTAATCAAATTCACAACGTTCAAATTGATACTATATCGGTAGTAGCAAGATCACATGATATTATATTATTCAATAGATTGCCAAATTATAATGAAAAGGACATTTGGAAAGCACAAAAGGAGAAAAAAGTATTCGAATTTTGGTCTCATAAAATGTGTTTTGTACCCATGCATTCCTTCCCTTTTTATGCTTGGAAAATGGATCATAATATTAAATATCCTCAAACATTTATGAGAACATGGCGAACAGAATATAAATCTGTTATCGAAAATACACTGAAACATGTTAAAAAGAATGGTCCAACAAAAAGCACCGATTTTCAAAGAAAAGATGATAGAAAAAGAGAAGGGTGGTGGGATTGGAAGGAAGAAAAAATCGCTTTAGAATATTTACTAATGATTGGTAAGGTACTTATATCTCATCGATCAGGTTTTCAAAAATACTATGATTTAACAGAAAATGTTCTACCTAATAATATTAATCAAGAACCAATAACAGATAAAGTGCTTCCAGAAGAATTAGTAAAATTAACCTTTAATTCAATAGGTTTAGGAAGTATCGAGGATTTGAAATTATATTTAGGTCTTGAACCAGCGAAATTTCTTTGGAAAGGAAATCGGAGAAAAATAACAGAATATCTGGATAGTTGTGTAGAAGAAAAATTACTGGAAAAAGTTCAGATTGAAAATGCTTCTTATGATTATTATATCCCTGAGAAATTAACTTCAGAAGTATTGAAGAACGATGTAAATTTTGACAGTAATCCAGTTCTTTTGATAAATCCTTTTGATAATCTTATGAGAGATAGACATTACCTTTTAGATATTTGGGGTTTCAATTATCTCTTTGAAGCATACGTGCCAGAAGCAAAAAGGCAATTTGGTTATTTCATGTTACCAATAATTGATGGTCAAAAAATAATTGGTCAGTTAGATCCCAAAGTTCATCGAAGTGATAAAATTCTCGAGATTAAATCATTATTTATTGTGGATAATTATAAGCCAACTGATGATGCATTAGAACGATTTAAGCAAGGCATAACTAAATTTGCTGAATTCCATGCTTGCGAGAAAATAATATTTAATAAAATTACACCATCGCATCATCAACAAAAAATTGCGGCATTATTTTCATGATTAGATGTTATTAATGATAAGAGTAATTTTTTTAAAACCTATTACGATTATCTTCGAGAAACTATTGTAAATATTTCCAACTATTAGAGTGGATTACTAATGATTAGAGAATCAGTTCCAATAAAAAACAGAGATAGAGCTAGAAAGGTTATTGATATCATTTTACTAGTGTTCTTTTTTATCAATTTAATCTTTATTTGTTATATGTTTGACATAGAACAATTAATTGTTTCAGGAGTAGATCACACAATTAATTGGCCATTGGCACCTGAAGAATATCCCATTTGGCCGCCAAAATTCATCGTTGATTTGAATCATTTTGTAGGACAATTTGATCATGCCTTACTTTACCGTGATCCTTGGTGGCAAGCGACAATTTGGATTGATGTCGTGCTTTTTGGACCATTTTACCTAGCCGCAATTTATGCATTTATTCGTGGTAAAAATTGGATTAGAATTCCAAGCATTATGTGGGCAACAATGATGTTAACAAATGTTACAATAATTTTCATTGTAGAATTTACTGATCCAAAATATGCTGGTGGACAACCACTACCGATAATTGGTGCAAATCTTTTGTGGATTTTAATGCCTATATTAGTTATAATACGAATGGCTTTATATCCCCAAACATTTTCTGGCGAACGATTTAAAATTAATAAAAAAGAGCCGACTATTGAAACATGATTTATTAACTCCTTTAAAAGGAGTTATTTCTTTCTTTTTATTTTTATTATATGAAAAATTAATAAATTACTTTGTTAACTATTGATAGATATTAAGGAGATATTAGTTTGGCATTAGAAATTTTGTGGCTCGTTATAGCAATAGTTGGTTCATTCCTAAGTGGTTCCATACCATATTCAGTAATAATAGGTCGCTTATCAACTGGACGGGATTTAAGAGAATATAATATTGGCAATCCCGGAGGGTTCAATGCTGTAATGACTTATGGTCTAACAATTGGAATGATAGTAATTTTTGTTGATATAATGAAAGGTTTTGTACCAATAGCATTAATCGATTGGGCTTTTGCTAATCATATTGGTACAGATACTATTTACTATAAATTAGCAGTTATATTAGGCCCCATCTTTTGTATTCTAGGACATAACCACAGTCCTTTCTTGAAATTCAGAGGTGGTCGCGGAACAGCTGTTTTTATTGGTACTCTCTTTTGGGTTAATCCTTTAACGTTGATTGTTTTCTTTATACCATTTGGTTTAATGATTGGTTTACTCAAGATACCTACGAGGGTTTCAAGTTTCATATCAGGAATATTCTTTATTCCAGCATCATTATTTATTTCAATAGCACCTCCTTGGGGTTATAACCTCTTAACTGAATGGATCTTACCTCCCTCTGGACAATATCTATTCATGATACCTTTCTTCATCTGCTTTGGTATGTGGCTAGCATGGTTGCCCAGATTGATTCCAAGTTTAATTGATGCTATAAAAGGGAAAGAATGGACATTGAAAATAGGTGAAGGGCAACAATTTTCTGAAAAATTCGATACCAAAAAAGAATTAGTAACTGAAGAGGTAAGTGAAGAAACAAAAGAGGAAAGTGCTTAAGAAGCATTTTCTTTATTTTTTCTATTGATGTTCAGTTCTCTTTATAATTTCATCTTGTAATTTCTTACCTAGATTGATAAAGTAGTCGCTATATCCTGCAACTCTGACAATTAAATCACGATATTTTTCTGGATGTTTTTGAGCTTCTCTCAAAGTATCAGCTGAAACAACATTAAATTGAATATGATGTCCTCCAAGTTTGAAATAACCCCTAATTAATTGTCCAAGTTTTTCGATTCCTTCGTTGGTAGCAAAGTAATTTGGCGAAAATTTTTGATTTAATAGTGTTCCGCCTGTTCTTACATGATCTATTTTACTTGCTGATTTTAATACAGCTGTGGGTCCTTTTGTATCCACTCCTTGTACAGGTGAAATTCCTTCAGATAATGGTTCAAATGCTTTTCTACCATCAGGTGTTGCCCCGATAACACTTCCAAAGTAAACATGAACTGTAGTTGGTAAAAGGTTGATTCTATAATGTCCACCTTTGGTATTAGGTCTTCCATCAACTGCTTTGAAATAAGTTTCAAAAACATCTCGAGTAATGTTATCAGCATAATCATTATCATTACCATATTTAGGTGTTTTATGAACTAATTGCTCTCTTAGAATTTTATTATTTTCAAAATTAGTTATTAACGCTTCCAACAGTTCATCCATTGAAAAAACTCGCTTATCATAGATATTGTATTTTATTGCTGTTAGAGAATCAGTTATACTACCTAAACCAACACCTTGGATGTAAGAGGAATTATATCGCGCTCCCCCAGCATTGTAATCTTTCCCTTTAATGATACAATCATCGATAATAATAGAAAGGAAAGGAGCTGGAAGATATTTTGCCCAAAGTTTTTCAATAATATTATTCCCTTTAATCTTGATATCAACAAAATAATTGACTTGTTTCTTAAACGCTTCAAAGAATTCCTCATAGGATTTGAAATTCTTTGGATCACCAGTTTCTAACCCTATAATTTTGTCTGTTTGAGGATCTTTTCCATTGTTGAGTGTTATCTCGAGTATTTTCATTAAATTGAAATAACCAGTTAGATTGTAATTTTCCTTACCAAATGCTCCAGTTTCTACACAACCACTTGCACCACCATTTCGTGCATCTTCAATAGTTTTACCGATTCGTAACATCTCTTGTATAATGATATCAGTATTGAAAACTGATGGTTGACCGAAGCCAGTTTTTATGATTTCTAATGCTCGATGGAGAAAGTTATCAGGAGTTTTTTCACTAATTTGAACCATTGAACTTGGTTGTAAAATTCTCATTTCTTTATTCACTTCTAACATTAGAATTGATAGTTTATTAACTCCATTATCTCCTTCTTCTGTAAGGCCACCAAGATTAATCGTACAAAAATCTGTATATGTATTACTTTCTTCTGCTGTCACCCCTACTTTTGGTGGTGCAGGTTGATTGTTGAATTTAATCCAAAAAGCTTCCAATAATTCCTTAGCAGATTCTTTAGTTAAGGTTCCATTTGCAATTTCATTCTGATAAAAAGGAAAGAGGTGTTGATCTAATCTGCCAGGATTGAATGAATCCCAAGTATTTAATTCAGTGATAACTCCTAAATGAATGAACCAATAGTGTTGTAATGCTTCTCTAAAATTTTTAGGGGCATTAGCAGGGATATAATTACAAATTTCTGCTATCTTTTCAAGTTCTTTGCGTCTTTCTGGGTTTTTTTCAATTAAAGCTAATTCTGTAGCTTTATTAGCATATCGTTTTGCAAATAAAATAATTGCATCAGCTGCGATTTCCATAGCATTAAGTTCTTCTCTCTTATCTAATGCTTCAGGATCATTAAAATAATCAAGCTTTTCAATTGACTTTTGGATATCTTTTTTGAAATCAAGAAAACCTTTAACAAATATTTTATTATCTGTGACAGTATGACCTGGTGCTCTTTGTTCCATAAACTCTGTAAAAACACCAGCTTGATAGGCATCTAACCAATATTTATCTACAGTATCAAAAATCTTATCTCTAATTGATCTTCCTTTCCAAAAAGGAATTATTTCTTCTTTTGTTATTTTCTTTGTTTTATCATCAACTTTAAAGGAAATCTTCTCTCGAGTATTAAGAATATCTAAATCTTTTAATGTATGGCAACAAATTTCTGGATAGGTTGGTGTAGCCATTGGTTTAGGCCCACGTTCTCCA
>JAEORJ010000193.1 GCA_016840945.1 Candidatus Gerdarchaeota archaeon | reverse complement strand
TTTCATTTCATATCAATTAAAATTTCTGAATCAAACAAACAAGCCTCAAATAACACTTCTAGTACATTCTGAATCCTAAAAAGAAAATGAAAGAAAAGGAATAATCAATTATATTCCTAGAATATTGGGCGATATTTTCTTAAACAGTATACACAAAGCTTAATGGAATTAATATCCTCAGATTCTTTCACTTCCATTAATTTGCAGCATTCTGGACAATATGTGTACTGCTTTGTTTGTTGGTTATCAATTTCTGTACTCAACACTAATTCACCTCTAAGTATTAATAATTGGATTAGTATTTGTTGAAAAGTTAGTTTTACTATGAATTATCTAGCTAATCCATTTACATAGTTAAACAATTAGATCATATAATAACATTAGTTATCTATCTATTTAAATCTGTCTTAGCTAATATGATTAACCCTTTATAAGGGAAAAATCGCTTAAATACTAACTAATCTAACCTTCTATTTTATAGTCCTATTTTCTCTCTTTCAGATACTAATATTTCAAAAGGTAATTGGTTTACTCTTGATAAGATTGAGCTTGTAGCTTTTATTTTCTCTATAAGCTCTTTTTTTGTTGAATCCAACATTTTTAGTAAGGCGATCATTATCTCTGATTTCATTTCATTATCATTCGTGTTGTTCGTTTGAAACAATTCGATTAGCTTATTTGTGTAATTGGTTAATCCCAGTTGGCCTAAAGCCCAGATGGACGCACATTGTACATCAATAGATTCATTTGAGAAAGCTAATTTGATTATCATATCACTATATTGTTTCAGGTGATACTTTCCAACCAAATGAATTGCCAAACGTTGCTCAAGAATGTCATCCGAGACTAATCCAGTGGTTATTTTTTTAATCAAATGGTAATCCAATGGATTAGTAATTTGAGTAGTAAATATATATTCCTTCAATAGCATTAATTCATTATTGATTTCATTTTCATCACCGGAGAGATCAAGAAAATGACTGTTTTTGAAACAAGATTCATTCCTAAAATCATCAGATAGTGGGTCATGAGGATTTACTTTTGTGCCTACAATTATTGTCTTAAATGGAATGAAGGAAGGAAAAAGTTTTCCAAGATCGAATTCAAAATCTTCAATAATGTTGATCGATTCACCAATTTCTGATTCTGATATGTTACTTACAATTATTGCTAGATTGCACCGCTCAAGAAATTTTATTCTATCCTTAGCATTTAATTGATAATGGAAGTTCTCATAAAATTCAACAATAAATTTCTCATTTAATTTTTCAAATAAACCAAACTGCACATCTGAATTTTTCTTATAACTGATAATATATTTCTCGTTTTGAATCAATCTTTCAATTAAGATATTTTTTCCTGATTCTTTTGATCCAACAACAAGAATTCTAAAATGCTTAATCGATGAAAGGTTATTTGCCTTTGCTTCCATTTTTCTCATTAAAATTACTCTCGATACTAAAGTTTTCTTCCTAATGTTGTTTAGATGAGTGATTTTTATTAAAACAATTTTGGTAATAGGAAGGAACAGTGGTTTAGATATAAAATTTCTTATTTAGTCTCTTGCATGATTCTTTTCTAATCTAATTTTTAGCGAAATGTTTTTTTGGTAAATATGATAAAGTAAGTATGCTATATTTCCAATTGATTTTTTGGAATATACAAGGAGGGCAGAAATTGTTTATTACTTTTCAAATTGACAAAGGGCACTTTGGCATTCATAAAAAAGTGCTGTTGTCGATACTGATAATGTGTACTTTACTTGCTTCTGTTGGTATATTTGCTGGTTCAAAAATTCAGACCCAGACAATAGCAAGTAGTCGCACAATTACCAAAAGTGACCTATCAGGAACTCCAATAGAATTTGTTCCGAAGGAAGTCGCTGATTGGTATGCGCAAATTGGCCAATGGGATGAAAATTACGGTGCGATTTTTGATATTGATGTTCAAAATGGTATAGCTTACTTGGCAATGGAAATGGCTGGATTATTAATAATGGATATTTCTAATCCTAGCATACCTCAAATATTAGGTTCATATCAACCAGAAAAATCGGATTACTATATGTGCTTAACTGTTGTAGGTGATATAACTTTTGTTGGAAGTACCTTTTATGGATTACTTGCTTTCGATACATCAGATCCAACAAATCCGATGAAAATCAGTGAATATGCTGCAATAGGTTACGTGAGCGATATCTTTGCTCAAGGGGATTTTGTTTATGTAACAAGAGATAGTTATGGTTTTTCAGTATTTAATGTTACAGATCCTTATCATCTTGAATATTGTAAAAGAATATACCCACTTTCAGGATATGGTTACAGAGCTTTGTATGTAGAAGAAAATTATGCTTATGTTACAGTTATGGATGGATTCGAGATAATTGATATTAGCGATCCTTACAATCCCTACGTTGTTAGTTATTATTCAGAACCTGATCTATGGAATGAGGACATTTGGTGCGATGGAATATACTTGTATCTAACTTGTTACGATAGACTACTAATTTTTGATATAACTGATCCTTATACCCCAATGAAGATTGGTGAGTACTATGATTGGGGTGAGTGTTATCAAGTAGTATATAGCAATGATTATCTTTACATAAATGG
>JAEORJ010000192.1 GCA_016840945.1 Candidatus Gerdarchaeota archaeon | reverse complement strand
CCCGAATTGTCTTAGAATTGCATTAGATAAAATACAACAACGCCACCCACTTTTAGGAGTAACGATTATTCTTGATGAACAAGGAAAACCTTGGTTCACTTCTGAAGGTGTTGGTAGTATTCCTTTAAATATTATCACTCAAAATAATGATGAACATAAAATACAAATTGTTGAGCATGAATTATCAACAATTTTTGTTATGGGGCATATAGAATCAATTGCTTTACCCTTAATGCGTGTTACCTTTCTTAAAGACGATTCAGCTGACGTTAAGCGAAATAATATCATTTTTTGCACTCAGCATATAATTGCTGATGGTTTATCAATGATTTTTTTAATAAGTGATTTACTTCAATATATGGAAATCCCAAATGAACCCGTTATTGTTTTAGATGGTTTAGCTAATACCGTTGATTTATTGCCTCCGAAAATTCGTAGAAAAATACCAAAAAATAAATTTAAGTTTAATATATTATACAATTATCTAAAGTTTCGTCATTGGTTAAAGTTTAGCAATTTACGAAAAACGCTAGCTAGAAATGGAAAAGTAAAAGGAGATATGGAAACTAAATCTACACAATCATCATTTAAGTTATTTTCATGGAAATTAAATCAAACACAAACAAGTAATTTATTAGAAAAGTGCAAACATGAACACGTATCAGTTCAAGCTGCTATTTGTACAGCGTTCTTACCAAATTTCCCAACAATAAATTCAACTGTTAATATACGCGCTCGTTTTCCACAATCTGTTGGTGAGAGTTTTGGTTTCTTAGCTGGTAACACAATTATTGGTATGAAATACAATAAGAAAATAACATTTTGGAAAAATGTTAAGAAATATCACCGAAAGTTGATATTACATCTGCATGATAAGAATATTTTTTTACAATACAAGGTATTTTCAAAAATGGTCTCTCGAGCAAAAATCCAAGATTTAGGAAAAATTTATGCTGATCTAAAAGGATTCTTTTTACCAATAACCATAACAAATATGGGTTCATTGGATAGATTTGATGTTTCTCTAACAAAGGGAATTCTTAGTGTTAAGGATTTTTTTGGCAGTGTATCTGGAATTGGTTTAGTACTTCTAGTATTTACGATTAATCAAGAGATGCACTTTCATCTTAATTACGTTGACGCTAATATAACACAAGAAGTAGCAAATGTATGGATTCAAGATGCTATAAAATTGCTTAGTATGGATTCTAGTTAGAAGATGATTAGTTAAAGAATAAATTCTGAGTTTAGAATATTTTTGTTTGTAGATTTCAATTAATATCAATTCATATAATTAATTCAAAAAAACTTAATAGGAGTATTAGCATTATTCCTTTATGTCACGCAAAGGTCGCATTATTCTAATAATATTCATTATTTTCACTATTATAGGTGCTGGAGTAGGCGGGTTTTTCTTGTGGTACTCTTGGCCTGCTGTTTGGTCTCGAGATACACCTGTTTTAGATTTTCCAGTTGAGGATATTTCCGTAATTCATGTCATTCAAGGTTATGGCGATATGTCATGGGGTGATTTTCACAATGGTATTGATTTTGGTTGTAATACTTCTGTTAACATTCTCGCTCCATGTGATGTTAGGGTAATTGGTATGAAAACTTGGATGTATGCAACAGACCCCGATAGATGGCAAACAAGCGTGCAATTTAATATTAATTGGGACTATACACTCGAGATTGCTTTTGAATCTTGGGCATTGAACGAATCATTTGGAGATCTTCAGCTTGATGCAATAGCAGTTCAAGTTAATCAAAATGTTCCTCGAGGTGGAGTGCTAGGTCAACTTCTCAATCATGGTGAAGGTTGTCATATCCATTTTATGATTAAATATAAAGGAGAATCTGTTTGTCCTTATTTGTATTTCAGTGAAGATGCGAAAAACATCTTTGATGTTCTTTGGGCTATTAATAGCATTGGTGGAATTCCTTGTAATGAAACCACAATATGATCATAGTTTTTTGAAATTACGTTTTAGTAATTCATCATGAGTGATATGATATTTTATAAATCAAATTTAGTAATTTCACTAATATGACATTTTCAATTGTTGCAATAGATAAAGAGAATAAAGAAGTTGGTTTTGCAATTGCATCATGTGCATGGAATGCTGGAATGGTTTGTCGTGCAAAACCAGAAGTAGGTGCAATGGCTTCTCAAGCACAAGGGCGATTGTTTTTACTAGATGTTTTCTTTGAACAATTAAATGAGAATAAATCCTTAGAGAAAATTATGGCCCACTTTCGTGAAATTGATGAAGGAATTGAGAGTCGGCAAATTGGGATGGTAACTTTTGCTGGTGGATCATTTGGTTTTACTGGTAAGAATTGTCCTTTTTGGGCTGGTCATAAAACAGGTAAAAATTATTCTTGTCAGGGAAATATCTTAGTTGGCCCAGAGGTTATAGATGGGATGGTTTCAGCTTTTGAGTCAACTGCTGGTTCATTAACAGCAAAATTATATGCTGCATTAAAAGCTGGTGATGATGCTGGTGGAGATGCTCGAGGGAAACAGAGTGCAAAGCTATTTATTTGTAAAACTGAGGGGGGGATGATAGGAGATGGGATTATCACAAATTACACAATTGAAGATCATGATGAACCGGTTAAAGAAATAGGCCGTTTATTATCAGTTGAAAATAATCTACGAATCCTCTATGGATTTTATGGGCAGTTACAGAAAGCTGAAACTAAAGAAGAGAAGATTAAAATCCTTGATCAAGCAGCTGATTTTCTTAAAGATAAGCAAGAAGCTCGTTATATTGATATTTTTGAGGAATTAGCATCCATTTACTTTGAACTTGGGGAAATAGAAAAAGCAATATTACATTTTAAGATTTATCTAAAAATTGCTCCAAGAATGGTTCAATCATTTAAAGAATATGCAGAAAAGATAGGATTGCCGGATAAGGTATTGCATGCTATCTTGAATTGATTATTAAATTAAAAACAAAATAAAATGAAAAAAAAAGAAAAATCGTTTAGGTTAAGGCAGCTGTAATATCTCCAGTTGTTGTTTGGAAATCAAAGTCATAGATCGCTGTTTTAGAACCAATATCTGGTGATTGATAACTTGTTCCCCCACCTGGAATATTAATGGTTCCTGTTGTTGTTGTAGCATTAATAACAACGCCTATTTCGGGTGAAAAAGTATATAATAAATCAATATCCCCAGTTGAACTTTGAACAATATACTCTATTGTATAATTCCCATCTGGTGCATCATTATAAGCAATTAACAGATATATATGACCTATAGTACCTGTGATTTCAAATGTCACTTCTGTTGCTAAATGAACTTCTTGTGAGATTAAAGTGATATTCCCAAGAGAGGTTATTAATTTTACATAATTGGTTGTTAGGTAAGTGTTTTGTCCAAAATCAATATTTATGTTTCCAACTTGAGTTCTTACTTCAAATTGCCTAATAATTGAAGTTACAATTGAATCAGAATTAAAATCTATACTTCCAACATTAGTTTCGATGTGGTAAATAATACTAGCATTAGGATTTAATGTTATAAACAAATCTTGATAAAATGCTTTTTTATTGAAGAAAGTTAAAGTTGAAATACCCGAATCAAAAGAAATTATTATTTCATCAGTAAAATCATTTTTAGTGAAATTTAATGCATCAGCTAAATCAGCATTTGATCTTCCGTATACTACTAATGTAGCCTTCATTAGTTCAGTTTGTGTATCATTATATTGTATATCGATTTTACCAACTGCATTATAGATATTTAATGTGAATTCATTATTTGTGGATGAATCATAGGTATATTCTATTTGCCCAATTTCGGAAATAGCTCCACCTCTTAGTATGAAAATTAAAGCTATACCTAAAACGATAATCGCAAATATTATAATTAGAATAATTATTACGCCACTTAATCCTTTTTTGCTGCGTTTTATGGTATTGATGATTCTTTGAAAAAACATGAAATTCCCCCATATATTTATTGTTTTTCTGCTTTTTAAACTTTAAATAAAAATTTGTTTTTTAATGCCTATTGGCTCTTTTTAAATAGTTAATGAATTGAATTTCGAAATTTAATTGAGAAAATGAATAAAAATCATTTGCCATAACAATATTAGTTTCGAAGTGATTGATAAAAAAAAGAGAAAGATTATTTCTTTCTCTCGAGATGTTTCTTTTTCAATAATATGATTTCTTCAGCTTCATTATTTTTCCCTAATTGTTTCAAACTACTACTTACTGCATCAAAGATCCAAAACAAGCCTGCTCTATGGTCAGGTTCATTATTTACAATATTTGCAAAGAAATCAATCACATTATCTAATTTTGTGTAGAGTACATTATCATAGATGAATGCATTATCTAATGATTCAAGTATTGTTCCAGAACCATTAACAAATATATTTGGTTCTGTTTTATGAGGTATAAGTCTTGAACCGTCGATATTAAGAAAACCTTCTTCATCCAATAATAAAGATTTGAAATTATATTCTGTATAGTAGTAATTGAAATAATAGAGACCAACTTGTTTCTTCCATTCTTCTTTTGTTACTTGGTTAGAGATTTTTTCCACTTTTGGCTTATGTTGACAATGAAGTAATCCCTCTTTTGAATGATAAAGTTTGCATTCTTTAGGAGTTCCTTGCTCATCTAGCATAAAGACTATTCCGTTTGGAGCAGTTGTTGTAAAAGCTATTTCTGAATGAGCTTTTAGTTCAATTTTATGATTACCAACTTGATAATACAATTTTCCACTATCTTCAACAATATTAAACACAGTGTCTGCGTTAGCATATCTTCCTTCTAATTTTCTTAGTTTCTCTGCAGGTAACTCTATAATTTCCTTATCAGCATATTCGAATTTAGTAGTCGAAGGATCTATTCCAATTTTAGCTAAATATTCTTCTAAGAAATCTCTAATTGTTTTTGATGGTGAATAATCTGAGTAATAGGCTTCTTCGTTATTATATAGTATAATCGCACCTATATTATGTTCTGGTAACCAATACATTTCAGAGCCAAAACCAAATCCACCACCAGCATGTTCAGTAATTATTGTACCAAATATTGAATGAACAAATGTCCCTAAACTGTAGTTGCAGAATTCATTGTAGGGTTCTCTTAACAATTCAAAATATTTTGATTCTAGAATTGTTTCCCCGTTATGTTTGCCTTTGTTAAGTAAGAATTGCACAAAAGTAGCTTGATCTTTAAGTGAGATAAATGCTGTCCCACAACCAAATCCCACATCATCAATTTTGTGAGCTTTATAGTTGGTAAGATAACCTGTTACAACATTTTTGTATTGTGTTCGTTCTTTATCTGTCCAATAATAAGTTATTCCAAGTTTATCTGCTAATAGTTCTTTTACCAATTGTGGATACGATTTTTTAGTTATCCGTTCAAGCACATAAGTGACGAGATCCATACCGATATTTGAGTAATTAAATGATGTACCTATAGGATTTTGTAACCATCGATCATTTAGCGCTTTAATATGCTCCTCAAATGAACCAGGTAATTCTCTCGAGAAACAACCTCCAAGTAATGACCCTCTTGGTAAGCTACCCATATGTGAGAGGAGATGTCTGAAGGTTATCTTCTTATATTCATCATCACCAAAGAAGCTTTTCATCTTAAATTCAGGATAGTATTTGACAATTGGATCATCCAACTGTGCTAATCCTGCCTGCATAGCTAGGAGAAACACTACTGAGGTGACTGTTTTCGTAGTCGATTGTAAACCAAATAAAGTGTTCACATCAACTGCTTGCTGTTTTGATGTATCAGTAAACCCAAAGGATTCTAACCAGATAGGTCCAGCTTGCTTAACAAGAGCCGCTGAAAGACCTCTGATCCCACCTTCGTTCATCGATTTACTGACTTTCATCTTGAAAGAGCTGATAAGCTCTTCATCAACAATATTATTTGACATGAAAGTCACAAACTCACAATCATTTGAATTGTTATTAAAATTCTGATTAGTCTTAATTACCAGTCATTAATTGATTTGGAATAGGTTTGATCTCATAACTTAAAATTTTGACCTATTGTATTCTTTTTTTATACTAATTTCATTACTTATGTTGTTGTTTTCGTAGTATTTTGCCAGGTTTGTTCTGCAAATGTTTCTGCTTTTCAACTACAATATTACCATTCACAATAACGTAATCAATTCCTTTTGGTAATTGAAGAGGGTCTATGAAGGTTGCTGTATCAATTATGATTTTTGGGTCAAAGATTACGATGTCGGCCCAACATTCTTTACGGATAAGTCCTCGATCAAACAAACCTAATTTTTGTGCTGGGAAAGAAGTCATTTTTCTAATAGCCATTTCGAGCAGCATTAATTGTTTCTCTCTAACATAATAACCTAAAATCCTTGGGAAGGTGCCAAAATATCTTGGGTGAGGTTTACCATGAGCTAATGGTCCTGTTAAAGGAATTGCTGAACCATCTGTTCCGATCATCGTATATCTCCCAATCATTATCCGTTCTATATCCTCATCACCCATTGATTGAATTGTCATTGATCCTTTAGCTTGCTCATCAATCAATATTTCACACAAGACCTCAAATTCATCATCTCTACCAAGCTCCTTTGTTATTTGGCTAATAGATTTACCAATATAAGGTTCCCATTTTTGAGTTTCAAGTGAGGCTATGAAGATATTATCCCAGCCACTACTTTTAACAAAACTCTCATAAGTGCTTCCTTCAAGCATATCCTCATACATTTTTTCTTTTTCTTTAGAGTCTTGCAATCTTTTAACCAGTTTCTCAAAACCACCTTCATGTGACCAAGGTGGTAGAAGGGTTACCAAGGAAGTCATCCCTCGGTTGTATGGATATTGATCACAAGTAATGTTTAATCCTCGATCATATGCTTCTTCAATCATTTTGAGAGTTTTTTTACTCAAACCCCAAAATTCTTTAGCTGCAACTTTGTGATGGGCAATTTGTCCTCCTGCACAGCCTGATTTTTCAACTATATTAATTACTTCTTGAATTGCTTCTAAAACATATTTCCCTTCATTCCTAATATGACTAAAATAAAGTCCGCCAAATTGTGCTACAATTTTTGTTAATTCGATAACCTCATCAGTTTTAGCGTAAGCTTGTGGGGTATAAATTAAACCAGTTGAAATTCCAAAAGCTCCTGCTTTCATACCATCTTGTATATAACCCTTCATCAGTGACATTTCTTTTTCTGTTGGCTCTCGATTATCGTATCCCATTGCAGCCAATCTAATCATTCCAAACCCCATTACATGAGCAACATTTGATGAACAGCCAAGTTTTTCCATCTCGTCAAGATATTCACTGAATTTAGTCCAGGTAATAGTATATTCTAAGCCAGGTGGAGCAGCCATTGAAAATTCCTTATCAAATAACTCCTTTTTTTCAGGATTAATCGGAGCCAAGGAAGCACCGCACATTCCAACTACTAAAGTTGTTATACCTTGATTAATAGTAGAGATAGTTAATTGATCAAATGGTATTGTATAATCAGAATGTGAATGTATATCAATAAATCCAGGACAAACGATTAAACCTTTTGCGTCAATAAATTTCTTTGCTTTTTTTACTGGTATGTTATTACCAATTTCAACAATCTTCTCATCTTTAATTGCTACATCTGTATAAAAACCAGGATTGCCAGTACCATCAATTATTTTGCCATTTTTAATTAATAAATCATAAGTCAAATGTATCAGCCAAATAATTATTCGTTTAAGAGGATTAGAATTTTCTGTAAAATGATGGATGATACTTTATCGACAATAATATACTTAGGGAAAATAAGCATCACATTAATTTTTTTTCTTAGCATTCTTTTTAGAAACGGTTACTTGATTTTACTTCATAAAATTGAGTTTTTTCATCAAAACGTTTCAATATTTTACGAGCTTTTGGAGGAACAACCGATTTCTCGTAATCTTCTCCTGCAAAAACACGAATGGCATCTATTGTTTCAAACCACATGACTGTAATGAATTCAACTTCAGTAGTTAATTCTCTTCTAAAAAGGTCAATACCTCTATAACCAGAAATATTTTTCGCTTTAATGCTTTTGAATATCTCTTCTTTTAGGAGTGACTCATAAGCATCAGCATTTTCTGGAGTTGTATATCCATGCCACACTCGAGCGATCAAATCCTATCACTTCTTTTAGGTTATAAAATAAAATAGACTTTTCAGATTTTTAAATTGAATTAAAGTTATGTAGAATTCTCTTTATTCGTTTTAAAATATATGGTTTTTCTTGTTCAATATTCTCTGCTAAACGACTTGCAATCGTCACTAATTCCCAATTTTTAATTTCTTTGCGAGATATTTTAGATTTTTTCAAGTAATTTTTCAAATATTGATTTGAAGCAATTCTTTGAAATAACCTTACTTTTATCTTATCCGATAAAGTGAGTTTACCAATAGGTGTTCCGTGCCTTAATATATAATATGTACGAGCTACATCACTTGCAGGGTTACCAGCGGTAGCAGTTATCCAATCAATAACTCTTAATCCCTTTGATGTATACATAACATTATCTGGGTGAAAATCGTTATGACATAGAGAATCTGATGTAGGAAGTGTTTCTAAGTATTTCAAAATTATTTTTTTATTATTATCATTTAGATCTTTTGCTCTTTCTATTTCATTTCTTAGATATTCCTTGCGAGTACCAAATCCTATAAATCTGCGTTTATGCATCTCTATGTGAAGTTGAACAAATTGTTTTGTTACTTTGAACAATCTCAATGGATTGTTCATCAAAAATTCAAGTAAAGATATTCCTGCTATTTTTTCATATACTATGCCCTTTTTATTTTGATGATCGATTATATCATATATTTTAGGTACGAAGTCTAGTTTATCTTGTAAGTATTTGTTAACATTATATTCATATTG
>JAEORJ010000191.1 GCA_016840945.1 Candidatus Gerdarchaeota archaeon | reverse complement strand
TGCATGGTGATTATTTTTTTAACTTGAACTAGATTTAATAGTCGTCCTAAAGCATATTCTACAAGTAAACAATCAGCAATTGCTCGACAATGATTACGACTTTCACTATATGCAAGATCAGCTAAATATTTATCTAACACATTATTTATCGAAAGATTGAATTTAAGCGATCTTATTACGATTTTAAATAGATCCCATATAGAGATGAATTGATAAATTGTCCAAACGGGAAACTTACAAAAATTATTTAAACTATTTGACAATGCTGCCGGATCACCACCACATCTACCAAAAATAGCAACCTTATGATTCTTAGCTAATAATTCTGGAAGACTTCCCAAAAAACGATCATCCCAATAATTCAGATCTAATTGATTTTCTAAATCTTTCTCATAACGTGAAATAAGTAGAAAATCCAAAGAGGTAGGTATAAAATTTAATTCTTTAGTCTTAAAAAGATGATAAAGATGTTCGAATAACCAAAATAATATATTGATATAACGAAAGAAATAATATTTCACTCTTTTATAACAAAATAAAATTCTATCTATAAAAGGGATTAAAAGATTTTTATGCTTTTTTAAGCTTTGTTTTAAAAAACCAAACATCAAATAATTGGAATTAGCATAAACATAATTCTTTGCGTCAAGGAAATGGAATTCATCAATTGCAGCTCTTATTTCAGAAGCCTGGTAAATAGATGACATAAACGGCTGCATCTCACTAACCGGAGTATACCAAAAACAATTATCAGTTCTATTTGATTCGGCAAGTTGAACAAGAAAATTATGAAGCTTGGAAATTGTATTATTTTTCGCTGTATCACTAAGAGTTAGAGCACCCTGATCATCACTATTGTAATCTTCGGGTAAAACCAGTGGAATTTCCGATTTATGACTACCCTGTAAATTTAGGGTTAATTTTAACATATCTCTAGTTTATGAGAAAAATTTGAAAGGTGAACCAAATGTGCGAAATCTTTATTTTTCTTTATTAATTCGTCAAAAGTTCCTTCTGCAATTATATTACCATCATCAATATAATAAATTTTATCGCAGTTTCTAATCGTACTTAAACGATGAGCAATAATAACAACAGTACAGTTATTCTTGGCACTATGGATAACCTCTGAAACTTTAGATTCGGTATGAACATCAAGAGCGGAAGTTGCTTCATCTAAAACCAGTATTTTAGGTTGTCTATAAAGCGCTCGAGCTATCCCGACTCTCTGTTTTTGCCCCCCGGATAAATTATTCCCATCCTCTTTAATAACTGTATTAAGGCCATTTTCAAATGAAAGGATATCTTGTTCAAGCTGAGTAATCCTAATAATTTCGCGAATACGGTCAAAATCAATATTTGATTCCGGGATACCATATGCAATATTTTGTGCAAGTGTAGCATCCATAAATGTAATATTTTGAGGAACATATGCTAAATATTTCTGCCATTTGTTAGCAATATCAAACATTGGATGTCCATCAATTAAAACTGTTCCAGATACTGGCTGAATAAGATTAAGAATTAAATCAACTAAAGTAGTTTTTCCTGAGCCAGTGCGACCAACAACCCCAATAATTGAATTGGGCTTAATTTCTAAATTGATTTTATTTAGTGCTAATTTAGGAGCATATGGGTAACAAAAAGAAACATCTTTGAAACTTATGTGCCCGTTATTGATTTTTTTTGACTCATCGAGTTTAACTTTTTGGTTATAAGAAAAAAGTTTTCTTTCTGTTGTGAGAAGATCTATAGCCCCCTCAGCTGTTTTCATGGTTTGCAAAGATGTAAAAATTCTTGTAGCAGAAGGTATTAATCGAATAGCAACTGCTGCATAAATACTTAGTTGTGCTAAAGCCACAGGTTTTGAATTATTGGACATAACAATATAGGCTATTATAGTAATGGAAATAAAAAAAAGAATTTCAATAATGTTTCTATTTAACATTACTATTATCATTTGAACCGATAGATTATTGTTATTTCGATTGCGACTTGTTACAAAACTATCTGCAAAAAATTGCTTACAATTAAGTATTTTGAACTCTT
>JAEORJ010000190.1 GCA_016840945.1 Candidatus Gerdarchaeota archaeon | reverse complement strand
TGGTATTGAACAAAACCTTGGCGTGGAAACCGGCACAGACATTACTATGTTTGATTTTTCATATGATGTTAATGGCACAGAACTTTTAGAGGAAATAGCTGGTGATTACAATGATATCACTGCATCCTCTTATAGTACCTTACCTATTAGTTCAGCTTTATCTGGTATTTGGAGTGCTTCTGGTGATGAAATTTTCTTTGAATCTTTCTATACAGATGTTCTGGGTGTACCTGAAAACATCCTAGACCCCTTATATCAAGAATCAATTATTTACACTGAAGGTGATGGAACAATGTTTGAGAATGTGCAGGAAAATCTAACAGTAATTATTAGTGATGCACTTTCAAAAGAACTTAATCTTGGTGTAGGTGACACTCTACGCTTGAAACTACTAACTTTAAATCCCATTCTTATAAGCTTAGGCTACACAAAAGATGTCTTTTTAGAAATTGTAGGAGTAATAGGTAAATTACCAGGTTTTTCAGGGATTCATCAGCAAGAACGTTTTGCTTCTGGTTCTACTATTTTAATTGGTGAAGATACATGGCAAGCTCTAACAAACCTTGATTTTCAAGAGAGTGCTTTCAGGCTTTTTTTCAAAACAACCTCAACTGAAACTTCATTGACTGTTGGAGAAGAATTGCGAAGGAAATATCAAAATGATAATATCTACGTTTGGATAACACAAGAGAATATTGATCGAATTAATGAGGCAAATGAAACTCGAGTAGTTTTAGTCAATGTAATGTTAATTTTCACTATTATTATCGCATTATTTGGGGTATTCGCTTCAACTTATAGCAATGTTGCAGAATCACACAAAGCAATTGGAATATTAAAAGCAATAGGTTTGAAGAATCGGGATGTTGATAGTATCTTTATTCTTGAAGCAGTAATTCTTACACTCAGTTCCTCAGTGTTAGGAGGGTTAATTGGCTATTTCCTTGGGTATTATCTTTATTTGATTAATGCTATAGAATCAGAATGGAAAATACCAATTGTAGCTCCCCCAACAATAGCTTTACTATCATTATTATTTGCTGTTATTATTGCGGGAATAGGTGCTTTTATAGCTACTCGAGCTATATCACGGAAAACAGCGAGTGAATTAATACGGGTAGAATAATAAAACAAAAAAAATCAAGTCGAAGCATTAAGATGCTTCGCTCTGTTTCTTACTTTTTCTCTTTTCAATTCTCATTCTTCGTTTTTCTTCTTTGGTTTGCTTTCGAGCTTCCATATCCTTTTTATATTGTTCTGGATCGTCAATGTATTTTCTTTGACTCAAAACATCCACAAACCAACTTAGAAAAGCTAATACGATAACACCATTCATTATCCCTATAGCTACCAATGCTAAAGGATAAACTAAACTATGATGTCCTTCTGTATTAAGAGCAAATTCAGTTATTAATACAGTAGTGAAAACAGCAATAATAATCCAGATTGTTATGACAGTGCTGTAAATTGTTACTCTATAGAAGAATCTCTTTTTGTAATACTTGAGTCTGTCTTCACCATAAGTAAATCTTGAAATGCCAATCTGTAAACCATGGTATCCTTTTTTCATCCATCCCCAAAAGATTTTTGGAAACGTGAAAATAGCTCTGAAGAATGCTTTGAATTTTTTCAAAAACTTCCCTGAAAATTCGACTTCACTAAATATTACTGCAAGGATTACTATCCCAACACCGATGAATATTATTACTGTAAGTGGAATCCAGAAACGACCACCAGTGAATAAATAGACTGCTGCATCAGCTATCCAAAGTCCAACTGTTTTCATAGCATACCATATACCATCAACAAATATGATTTTCAAGATATTTACAATGTCAACCCAAAAATTACTCCAATCGAAATATCTAAAGAAATCACCGATTGCTTTCCAAACAACATCCATAAATGGAAAAGCAATGAAAATTGCTATGATACCACCTAATGTTCCAGCAATGAAGTAAAACATTGGTAATGATCTTAGAAAACCTTTCTCATCTAAATATCCTAATGGTATTTCATCTCCATCCTTTTCTGAAAGAAGAGTTCTATCCAAATCCTCAGGATCATTTCTTGATAGAAATTTGAAAGTATCTCTTATCTTCCAAAAAGCATACACATAGGGGAAATAGATGATTTTCAATAGATAAAGGAAAAATAAACCAATTCCTCTTAAGATATTTAGTGGGTGCCACTTTTTCCGAGCTTTTCTTTTTTCTTCACGTTGCTTTGCTTTTTCAGCTCTTTGTTGTTGTTTTAATGCTCGTTTTTGTGCTTTTGTTAGGTTCTCTTGTTCTTCTTCGCTCTCACTATTGGCAACCTTTTCCTCAATTTCTTTTCCTTCCTTAGTCAAGTTTTAGAGCTCCCGTTTAACACCTAATAGTTAGATATAGTTATAGTAGTTGTTATGTAAGGATTCTTCAAAAATGTTGCGTGAATGAAAAAACAATGAGTTGTCACTAATTATCACATGATTGAATGATTGAAATGTATTTTTTTTCTTTCAAAATAAAGAAAAAAAGTGACTTTTTGTTAGAAATTAATTCGTGCTTCTTTTATTTTTTCAAGGCAATTGTTACCTAGTATTAAATTAGTTTTAATAAAAAATAATGGAGGCAAATAATTAAATGGCTGACGAAGAAAAGAAACTAATATGGGTTCATCCATGTGTCGACTGTGGTTGTGATTGTGATGAAATCGAAAACGACCATTATCATATAAGCGTGGAATTACCCGGTGTTAAGAAGAAAGATATTAATTTACAAGTAATTAAAACTGGTATGCGAGTAAGAGCAAAGAAAGGTAAAAATATTGAATATGTTTCCGAACTTAAATTCCTCTGCGATGCTGATTACGAAAATGCTTCAGCAAAATATGAGGATGGTTTGTTAATGATTGATGTACCTTTTGCATGCCCTGATCCCTTTAAAGAAGCAGATAACTTAAGAATAGACTAATTTTTTTCTATCTGTTTTTTTCTTTTTTCTTTCCTCGAATTTTCGCTAAACTTTTATATAACTACATAATGAATAGTTATCAAATTACCATCTATTGATAGTCTATCTATAGAAACTATAATACCGGTGCACAATATGTGTAATCATTGCTTAAAGCATGGTACTGCTGGCAAGTGGTATCTAAATGCAAAAAATTATTCTAATGAAATTGTTGAAGAATATAATCTTCGCGAGTTCTTAATGGAACAATATAAAAATTTTGAACAAATCTCTGTTCGTAAGATCAACGGTTTTAATGCTGTTGGTCTCGGTTATAAGATTCAAATGCCAATCATTGGTCGTGTTGTCAAGCATTTTGCTGAAAAGATGCTTCATAGCACTGCACCTCCAACTAATCCTTTCAAAGCTGAAGGTCACATTGGTCAAGTTGTTCCATTAGATGATGCAATAGCTATTCTGGAACATTGTGCTGTTGAACCTATCATTCAGAAATATTGTATGTGTCGTTACATGAGTCGTGGTGAAAAGGATGCTTGTTGCATCAATTTTGGTGTTATGAGTGAGATTATTGAAAAACTCCCACGGTTTATCCCTGTTGATGACAAGTTCTTGTTAACTCGAGAAGAAGCAATTGAGAAATTTAAAGAACACAACAGAAAGGGCTACATAGGAACTATTTGGTATGGCCCTTATCCTTATATTAATAATCTCTGTTCATGTGCAAATCCTGAATGTGCTGGTATTCGCCCAAGATTGGATTTTGGTATTACTTCAATATACAAAGCTGAATATGTTGTTGATGTTGAAAGTGACCTCTGCACTGGTTGTACAGCTTGTGTTTCAAGATGTCAATTTGGTGCTCTCAATTATGATTCAGTTAAACGTGTAGTTTCTATTGATAAGCAGAAATGTTACGGTTGTGGTGTTTGTCTTTATGCCTGTAAAAATGATGCTTTGCGTATTCACCCCCGTTACGAGTTTCCTGAAGTTGCTGGTAAATACTAATCGGTGATTTGCATGGGAAAGAAAACAAAAATTACCATTAATTATTCTATTTGCGGAGATGGCAATAAAATCGATCCTCGGGATTGCGGGAAATGTTTGCGTATATGTGAACCTGCTATTTTTCTCTTACATGAAACATTAGGTATAGAAGAAAAGAATCCCTTTGATCCACAGATTTGGCGCATTACTCCTTTGTATCTTTCTTTATGTACTCGTTGTATGAAATGTGTTGAAATTTGCCCTGAAAAAGCTATAACAGTAGAATGGTAATCAATGATACGATAACGGAGATCAATCAATATGTTCAGTCAAAATTCAAAAGAAAAAGATGTTTTTCATAAATGTGTAGTAATTGGTGGCTCAGGTATGCTTGGTTTTGAGCTTGTAAAGCAATTACAACAGGAAGGAAAAAAGGTTCGAGTAATGGACATTCAACCTTTGCCTGAAGAAAATTCTGCTGAATTCATTTTAGGTGATATAAGTAATATCGAAGATGTTAGAAAAGCTTGCCAAGGTATGGATATTGTCTTCCAAACTGCAGCTGCTGTTTGGGATCCTAAATTACCTAAAGATGTATATGATAAGGTCAACATTACTGGCAATAGAAATGTCATCGATATTTGTTTAGAATTAGGTATCGATAAATTAGTTTACACTAGTACTTTAGATGTAGTGGTTGATGGTAAAAAGCCCATCGTTTATGGTGATGAATCTTTGACTTACCCTGAAAAAATGCCTAAAGATCATTACTCCCGGACAAAAATAATAGCTGAGCAAATGGTATTAGAAGCTAACTCACCTGAATTATCAACCGTTTCCCTTCGACCGGTTGGTATGTATGGCCCTCGAGATAGATACCATCTTGCTAACATTATTGATGTTGCTAAGAGTAAAGCTAATATCAAATTAGGGAATGGTTCTGCTTGCTTTAGTCATGTTTATTCGGAAAATGCTGCTTATGCTCATGTACTGGCTGCTAAGAACCTCAATAATGGTTCAACTATAGCTGGCGAAAGTTATTTTATCACTGATCATCAGCCAGCTGAAAATCTCTTTACTTTCATGGAACCATTCTTAGAAGCTCTTGGATTGCCAAAACCAAAACGAGCCATTCCTTATCGTATTGCTTATTTCTTAGCTGGAATTACTGAAATTTTCAGTCCCAAATCTAATTTTAATAGATTTTCAGTTATCCAAACATGTATTGATCATACCTTTGTTCATGATAAAGCAAGAAAGGATTTTGGTTATGATCCAATAGTTTCAAAAGAAGAAGCATTCAAAAGAACTGTCAAATGGTTCAAAGAGCAAGAAAGAATAAAAGCAGAAAAGACCAATTAGTAACTATGGGTGATATTTTTTGACACTAAAAATCACTCTAGGATTAACTAGTCTTGCCATAGGATCTTATCTCTATGGCTCTATTTGTTGGGCAATAATACTAACTAGAATTAAAGCTAAATCTGATATCCGAGACCTGGGAGATGGTAATCCTGGAGCATATAATGTAAATCAAACTATAGGTAAAAAGTATGGTTTTCTAGTTATGCTACTTGATTGCACAAAAGGTCTTATACCTGCTATTATCGCAACTACTGTTGATTTTGACGATTATCAGCCATGGGCAATTGGTTTAGCTGCTATTTGCTCAGTTTTTGGTCATTGTTATCCTATATACTTCAAATTTAGAGGTGGTAATGGTTACTCAACGATATTTGGTTTTATGCTTATTTATAATCCTTGGATGGTTCTTGAGTGGGGTATATTTGTTTTTATTCTTACTTTAATTTTCAAATACATTAGACCAATGCAAATGATAGCTATAACATTAACAGCTTTCTTCAGCTATTTTATCCCTTGGAATTTCTATTGGCGAAATTTTGGTCCTTTGTTAACAATCGATATGGCAATGGGTTCTATACCATTAATAATCTCTTTTGTAGCATTAATTCAATTGCCTAAATTTTCACGCTATTTTTATGGTATTTACAAGGGTACAGAAGAAAAAATGTTCTTCTTTTCACGCAGAAGCAGTGAACAATCTGATAATACCATTCAAAAACAATAATTTAAAGTAAAATTATTGAATTTCTTATCAGCTGTTATTATGGTGATTATTAATGAATAAATCTATTCTTGATGAATGGGATTCGATAATAGTTCCTCCAGCACCAGAAATAAACTCTGTAGTTCTAGATTCTAAAACTACTGCCTTATTAATATTGGACATTCAAAATCAAAACTGCAATTCTGAACGAAGACCAAGATGCATTGAAGCTTTGCCTAAAATTCAGCAATTATTGTCCACTGCTCGAGATAGTCATGTTTTTGTTGGTTATACTTTAATTAGATCAGCAACAGAAGCTGATATTCGAGTAGAAGTACAAAAATTAGCAAGCGAACCTTGTGTTGCATCTGGGGTTGATAAATTCTATAATACTGATTTAGAACAAATACTTAAAGAAGCAGGAATAGAAACTGTAATCCTTGTAGGTACATCAGCTCACGGTGCGGTATTAAATACTGCTACTGGTGCTTCACAAAGAGGATTCAAAGTGGTTATCCCTATTGATGGTCTATCTGCAAGTGAAGAATATGCTGAACAATATACAATTTGGCATTTAGCTAATTCACCCGGTACAAGACGATCAGTAACCCTCACTACAATTGAGAAGATTACCTTTGAATAAATTTTCACTAGTATATATATCATGAATGATAACTTGGATTAATTTTATATTAGGATTAATTAAGTTATTAATTAAGAATAGGTCATATTAGTGATATATAATGAATAAACAAAAATTCTGTTCGTTTATGTTGATGTTTGTTCTTTTAGTTTTACCGATTAATGGTGCTGCTAATAGCAAATTATTATTTCCTCTAGCACAAAAAAACACTTCAAAGGTATTCGTCTTTAATCCTAATGCTGAAGAAGAGTTGGTTATTTATACTCATGATAGCTTTTTAGCATGGGGATATAATGCAACTGATGCTAGATACAAAGCATTTGAAAAATTTGGTGAATTGCACGGTGTTTCTGTGGTTCTTCGTGAATTTAGCGGGATGGTTGAGGCATTAAATCATATTATTAATCAAAAAGATAATCCTCAAGCTGATATAGTAATTGGTTTAGATACAACAATGGTTAGCAGAGCTAAAGAAGAAGGTGTTCTAAAACAAATTACTTCTGGAGTTAATCTTGAAAACATCTCTTCATTTTTGATTAATGCACTTGATCCAGAGAAATATCTTGTGCCAATTGATCATAGCTTACTAGCATTTGTATTTGATACATCTTATATTAACGCTACAAGTAATCCAACAATAAATAATCTTAATTTCAGTAATTTATTGTCTGAATTTGGTGAAGATTTAGCAGTCCAAGACCCAACTTTAAGCGCTACTGGACTAAACTTCCTCTTATACCAAATTGTCTATTACAATCAATTTTTGGGATTAGATTGGAGAGAATGGTGGCAAGAAGCTAAAGAAATGGTTACTATAGATAAGAGCTGGTCTGATTCGTGGGATAGAGTTTTTTCTGCAAAAACAGATCATATAATGGTCTCCTATGCTACTGATCCGGCATATAATGCTTTCTTCAATTATAGTTTTGAACAAAATGCTGTCATTATTAATCAAAATTCACAGCAGTATGGCTGGTTACAGATTGAAGGTATAGGTATAGTTGAAGGGACAAGCAATGAAGCTCTTGCAAAAACCTACATTAATTATGCATTAAGCAATGAATATCAAAGTTTGATACCAACAAATAATTGGATGTATCCTGCTAATTCCAATGTTACTCTACCCGAGTGTTATGACTATGCAATAGATACTGAAGGAGTAATTGTACTCAATACTTTTGCTGATTCTGAATATATAGGTCAATATTATCAAACATGGTTGAAACAATGGGAACGTACAGTATTTTCTGGTCTATGGTGGGCTTGGGTTTTACTTGCAGCATTAATTGTTATTGTTGGTGGTATTCTCACTATCACCATTTATCGCCAAAAAACTAAATTGAAAGTCGAATAATTTTCTTTCAGAAGGATTTTATTATCCTTCTTTTTTTATATTAAATCATAAGCTATTTCTTTTAAGAGAGAATTGTAATCGCTACATTGGATTGCTTTTAGCGCACTATTAATTTTCCTTTGTATTATTGTTTCTAGGATAAAATAGCGTATTTTTGTATTGCGATATTTCCATTTTGAGAAAGGCTTAATACTCAATAATATTGAATTCATCAAATTAGCTATTTGTATATCATTTGGTTTTACTTCTTGTAATATTATTCCATGATAGCTGATGTTCTTCAGAAAATCAAAAAATTCTTCTTTTGGTAATTTACCAAATCCAAGCGGTAAATGTAAATCCTTTGTTTTTGTGCAATCAGATATATGCACATAAATTATTTCTTTCTTCATTTCTTTTGAGAATTCTAACCAACCTGAATTATTATTTACAAATCTATGAGGTGCATCGAGTGCAAATCCTGCTAATTGCTTTCCAAGAAAATCTTTCGCTTTAAAATAAAATTCCTCAAACTGCTCCTCTGATTGCCCAATAATATTCTCAATTAAAATTGGGCTATTTATTTTTTGTAACTTCAACATCAAAGAATCAAATGTTGAATCTGGACCTTCTGGTGGGTGAGTAAGGATATATTGTAGATTCATTTCTTTTCTATTATTATTTAGAAAAGCTATTATCTCGTTAATTTTCAGTTCATACTCTTTTGCTGTAGAACCTAAATCAAAATTAAATCGACTATATATAGGAAGATGGAACGTTGTGGTCATTTTTCCCAGCTTAGATGTAAATTCATCTATACGAGGCAATATAGTATAATTTACTTCCAGATGGTCCAAATTCATTATTCTGACCAAGAAGATTTCTTGCTTAAGAGCCATTCCTTTGAATGGTTCTATTGTCATCCCAACTTTCATGGCATGTCTTACTAAAGGTATTTTCTTTAAAAATCTCTAAAAATAGGAAACTATTGATTAGCTTCTTTTTGTGCTTTCTTAATTTTCTGTCTCAGTATCGGTTTTAAAACTGCATATTTAGCCTTCAACTTTAGATATCTAGCAGTTGAAAATGGTTCAACACATTTTAAGCATGAATCCATTATTGCTTCCAAATCAAGCCCTTTTGGTTTTATCTCTTGATTTATCACTCCTGTATAACCAATTCCCTTTAGAAATAGCAAGAATTTCCTATATGGCATTATCCCTTGTCCTATTGGTAAATGATCATCATCTTCCATTGTTGTGTCTTGAAAATGACAATAAACGATGTCTTTTTTCAAAATTTAAGGGACATTAAGCCAATTTTCTTCACCATACGTTAAAAATCTATGTGGTGCATCAATAGCATGCCCTGCTAAATGTTTACCTAGAGCATCTTTAGCTTTAGTATAAAACTCTAGAAATTCCTCATCTTTCTGCCAAGGGATATTTTCAAGTACAATTGGAGTATCTATCTGTTGCAAACGTTCAAGTAATAATTCAATATTCGAATCAGGTGATTCAGGTGGGTGGGATAGCGTATAAATCATATTCATCTGCTTACTATACTCATTGATGAAATCAATTACTTCTTTCATCTTTTCTGCATTTTCTTTGTTTTTGGAACCTGGATCATATCCCTCAGTTCCAAATATAGGGAGATGGTAGGTTGTGGTTAATTTTCCCAAATTGCTTACAAACTCATTTACACCTGGCATTATGTGAACATTAACTTCTACATGATCAAGTTCGATTGTTTTTACAAAAGTAACTAGATTAGCTGCTGATATTCCCTCGTATGGCTGAATAGTAACACCTATTTTCAATTCAAATCACTACCATTAATCTAAGAATAAGGTAAATTACAAAAATAAAAGAGTTATTCAACCTAAAAAACAAAAGGTTGAATGTATTTAGTTAAATTATTCTAGATGAATTTTCAAATATTTATTCAATTCTAAACGAATTTCTTGACATCGTTTATTTTGAGATGCATATTGATTAGCTACAAAACCTAAGACTGTATTCATTCTATCATCAGGGATATTACCTTTTAATTTCTCAGCTGCTTTTACTATATAATTGTGATTTATAGAAGTAAATTCATCAATGAGTTTTTGAGCTTCTTCTTTTTCTTTAGGATTTAATCCTAACATATAGCCAACATCAATTAATTCTATTAAAGGATTTTCACGAATGCCTTCTTTTCTCTCAACTTCATCTATTGAGCTTGCTAAAACAAAAGCAGGTGCTGTACGTTCATAATAAGTTATTGAGGTTCTTTTCTTCTTTTCCTCTTTTGCTACTCTTACAAAACCATTTTCTAATAGAAGGTCAAGATGATGATAACATTTCGGCGCAGAGACTCCTAATTTTCTGGCAATTTCTGGAACAGTCATTTCTTTTCTAATTGAGCCATCATCATTTTCTAACCCTTCTCGCATAGTGCGCAAAATCTTTCGTCGCATTGGATCTACTAATATTTTGATTTTCTCGGGATCTGTGACAATTTGTACTCTGCTGCTTGCACCATTTTCGTTCAAGCGTTTTTCTGGATTACTAGTCATCTAGTGCTTACCTTCCTGTATAAATATCTTAATTATGTTAATTTCTCTAAAAATAGGTTATTTTTAGCTTTTAAATATCTTACTTTAATAATCAATTAACTTTTTTTCCTCTAAATTGATTTAATATTTAACCAAAATTAAATATTTTTCACTTATTTTTGTCATTTGTATTGTTTCATTACTTTTTGTATGGTTACTATCTTTTCATCTGGAATATTTATTGGAATAACACAACCCGGAGAGATGATTAATCTTTTGCCTTTTACAGAGTTTATCGTATTATGTATGCTTTCAGTGATTTCCTTATCTGACGCTTTTAATAACCAGTCCTTCTCCTCAATTCCACCCATAAGTATTCCAGGAAATTTATCAAAAGCTTCAGCAATTGTTGGAGCTGTTAATTGATCGTGCCAATTTAGTGCTTGAACAGGATAATTTTTAGCTATTAAATCAAACATGATATTTTCACCATGAATGTGGACAATATTGAAATCAGCTTTCTTTTCAATTGCTTTCAGTATTTCTAAATCATATTTCATACCAAAATCGCTGAATTCCTTTTCAGTTAGTAAATCATAAGTCGCTTCTTGAGTTGCTAGAAAAGTACCTATTGCTCCATTTTCTACAGCAATTTTTGAAAATTCTTTCATAATTTTTGTTATTACTTTTAGTCCTTCATGAAATATCTCAGGCTCTTCTTTGATTGCTTGTACCATAAGTTCTCTATTTTCTGTTAATTTTGCTGCAGTCATAAGTGGATTAAATACTGTTTCCACAAAAGGGGTGTCATCTTTCAAACCTTTTTTGATTAATTTTAACGCTTTAAGTTGTTCACCAAACATACCATCTGAAACATCTAACTCTTCTAGTGATGCCCAATCTTCTATTTTATTAACACGATACTTTGTGCAATAAGCTGATCCAGAGAGTTTATTTTCATCAAATGCTATTTCACATCCCCAATCAACAACACAATATCGGCCATTAGGGCTTACTTTCATTACTAATGAATCAAATCTCTTTAAGTAATCTAGCTGCTTTTTTGCTAAGCTTTCTGCATGTAAATCATCTTCTGGGAAGTGACGCCACATAGCAAAAGGTGTAGGTTTAACAATTTCTCCATTTAAGACTTTTTTTAATAATTCAATTTTAGATTTCGTCAATCACAACACCAAATTTAATTTTATCCAATAACAATTATATCGATAGTTTTAGCAGGCCCTTTTTCAGCTTTAATTATGTATTTGCCTTTCTTCAACCCTTTGATTTCAGTTATTGTTTCGTAGGGTTTAAGGGCTTGGGCTGCCATCATTCCAGCTTCTTTTTTACCCATTACAGTGACTAATATTCTATTACCAATT
Organism: Candidatus Gerdarchaeota archaeon; assembly: GCA_016840945.1. Next base: position 11,190 of record JAEORJ010000190.1, on the reverse strand, counting down.
ACTTCAGCAGTTACTTTATCGAGTTCCCAGCTTAAATTTGAGAAATGTCCTTTTACATTAATCTTCAATATTTGTCCTTCTTTTATTTCAGAAGGAGCTCGAAATTCCTCAATAGAGGTGCTTTTTCTAATAATATTCGAATCCTTTCCTTTTTTACCTGGAAAAATTTTCTTAAAGAAACCCATTGTTTTCACCTAATTTGAATTCTATATCGTAATAGTATACTTATACATTACTACTTAGTTACTCAAACTTTATCTTTCTACCTAAATAAATATCAGTAAATTAATGGTTTTTTTCTAGTGATAATTTACACAAAATTTTAATGTAGTTACCTTTCACAAAGGTAATAATAATATAAAAGGTAGACAGCAATGCCAGTTATCGAATTACCTTTAGAAAAGGTCAATAAACTCATAGGAAAAAAACTCTCCTTGAAAGAATTGGAAGAGTATTGCCTGCAATTAGGTGCAGATATAGATGATATGCGCGATGATGGTATAAAGGTTGAATATAATCCCAATCGTCCTGATTTTTGCAGCGTTCCAGGTTTTGTGCGAGCTCTAAAAGGAATAATGGAACTTGAAATAGGCTTGCCTAAATATTCACTTAAGAAAAGTGATGTAGAAGTTAAAGTTGAAAAATCCGTCTCTAAGGTTAGACCTTTTATTGAATGTGCTATTGTTCGTAATATTTCTCTTACTGAAGATGGTATTGCTGAGTTAATGAACACTCAAGAAACTATTCACTGGGTAGTTGGTAGGGATCGCCGAAAAGTGAGTATTGGTATTCATGATATGCGTGATATCAAACCACCTTATCGCTATTTTGGTGTCAAGGCTGATACGCATGCTTTTGTTCCTTTAGGTGAGGAAAAAGAAATGACTCCCCAGCAAATTTGTTTGGAACATTCAAAAGGTACTAAATATACTCATCTAGTAGATCCGAATGGTATAGTTCCATTTTTAGTTGATACTAATGATGGTGTTTTATCTTTTCCACCAATTATTAATGGTGTGCTTACACTTGTTACAACCAAAACAAAAGATATCTTTATTGATGTCACTGGAACGGACGCAAAAGCTGTTAATCATGCACTTGAAATAATCACAACATCTTTTGCTGAAGAGGGCTATCAAGTCGAATCAGTTACACTCGAATTACCAGATGGTACGAAAAAAGTTACCCCGACTTTTGGCACCACCACCTGGACTCTTCAACCAAAATACGTTACAGAAGTTTTAGGATTAAAATTATCAATCAAAGATTTAATCAAAAACCTCGAGAAAGCACGATTTGGTGCTGTTAAGAAGGATGAAAAATCAATAACGGTGAAAGTTCCTCTTTATCGAACTGATGTTTTACATGAAGTTGATCTAGTAGAGGATGTCGCTATATCCTATGGTTATCATAATTTCGATGTGGAATATGACAAAATCGTTTCTGTTGGGAAACAACATCCTGTATTTAAGTTGCAAAATCAATGTCGAGAAATAATGGCTGGCTTAGGCTTTATTGAAATGGTCAGTTATACATTAGTCTCCCGAGATTGGCATTATGACTTGATGAGAACTACAGGTGATCCAGTTGTTTTGCTAAATCCCGTAAGTAATGAATTTAATATTTTTCGAGATAGTCTACTACCTAGCCTTATTAAAATCTTGCAGAAGAATAAACCATATACTCTACCACAAAAAATCTTTGAAGTAGGTGATATTTCACACTTAGACGAATCTGTTGAAACACAAGCTACTCGAGAAATATATCTTAGTGGGGCAGTTATTAGTTCAAAAGTAGATTTTGTGGAAATCAAGTCCATTGTAGAAGCTATCTTAAAAGCTTTAAACATTCAGAAATATAAATTCGAAAGTACTGAACATCCTAGTTTTTTAGCTGGCAGATGTGCTAAAGTGATGATTAAAGGGCAAAAGGTTGGAATTTTTGGTGAAATTCATCCAGAAGTACTCAATAACTTTGAACTTGAAAATCCAGTATCAGTATTTGAACTTGAGATTGAAAAAATATTATAAAAAAGAGAAATTTCAGTTATCTTCTAAAAGATAACTGGAGTGTTTCTTAATCTATCAATATTGGTGCTATAAACTTCTCTAATATCATCTAAATCTAGCTTTAGCATCACTAAACGATCTAATCCTTGACCCCAAGCAAGCACTTTTTCTTTCACACCAAATGGTAAGGTTACCTCTGGACGGAAGATTCCTGAACCACCCATTTCAAACCATGAGTTGAATTTATCCACATAGATTAAAGTTGACATTGATGGTTCTGTGTATGGATAAAATGATGGTATTAATCGTATTTTCTTGAAACCCATTTTCCCATAGAATGTTTTTAATGACCCCATAAGCGTTTTTAGGGTGACATCCTTATCTACAGTTATGCCTTCAAACTGCATAAATTCAGCTAGATGTTTGTAATCAATAGTTTCATTTCTATAGGTTCTGTCAATACAAAATACTTTTTCAGGTGGGGTCCATTCTTTAAATGCTTTTGATAGATGTCTGACTGTAGTAGCAGTAGTATGAGTTCTTAATACTACTCTTTCAGCTTCTGTCATTAACCACTTTCCACCCCATCCTAAGCTTTTTGTTTTCCAACCATTTTCATGTGTTTTTGCTACATTATCCAATATCTCTTTAACAGGCAAATGAGCTTTAGCTGGTTTTGCTAATTTGAATGTATCATGCATTTCTCTAGCTGGGTGATCTTGAGGTTGGAATAATGCATCAAAATTCCAAAATTCAGACTCAACTATCGGTCCTCGTATTTCTGTGAATCCCATTTCAAGGAAAATTTCACGTAATTCATTAATAACTTCAATAACAGGATGCTTTCTACCAAGATAGGTTGATGGAACATTCTCTAAAGGGTCATAAGGTTTGAATTGTTTTTCCTTCCAACTACCAGTAATAATCATTTCTGGTGTTAAAGTTGTTTCTGATTTTTCTTGAACTTTCAATCCTGTTTTTAATAATTGTTCACCTTGTGAGGTTAATTTAGCGATCCTAGATCGTTTCTCAACAACTTCAAGAATTCCTCTTTTACTGAGGTTCTTTATACTATCTTGGTATTTTTCATTAGATAATTTTTCATCTTTTTTATCAACTAACAGCAAGACTTCTTCATCTAGATCTTTTGTAAGTTCTTTTGCTTCAACAAAGGTTTTCTTTCCTTCCTTAGAAAACTCCACCCAATTCTTTCTTCTAAGCCATCCAATTGCAATATTTACTAAATTAGGATCTAATTTTGATTTTTCAATAAAATCTTCTAATGCTACTCTTTCCTTCTCTTTTTGTAATACAATCATAACTTGCTTTTCAGGTAAACCTTTTGCGAGATATTCTTTTCCTTCTTTTGTTATTTTGATTTCTTGTTCTGTTTTTTCAATACTGTCAATAAATCCACTCTCAGCCAATTCTAACATTGTTTTTGCTATGACCACTTGATCTAGCTTTGTCTCTTGAGTAATTTCCATCTGTGAGAGTTCTTTCTTTTTCTCAAGTAATTTTAGTATTGCAGATTGATTTTTTGTTACAGTTTTGCCTGATGGCATAATCTTTACCTCATTTACAGCATTTGACTTTATTATATATTGAAAAATTTTTCCATAATATAACGCAGTATTTTATTTATTCTCATTAGAAAATTGTAAATAAAATTAAATTTTTTTTAATATCTTATATGTGAATTAAAAATTGATTATATCATTAATATTTATTAATCTAAATCACAATAATTATTAATTTATCATTTAAGATTTATACGGAGTTATTACTATGGAAGAAACAACTAAAAAAATAAATTACCGTTTTCTTGAAACTTCTGCATTAACAAAAACAGGATTCTTTCTTGGAACAATTATAGCTGCTCTTATTTGGCTACAATATGTTCTTTTTAATTTTGTTTTTTATTCTCCTAGTGGTTCCTTCAAAGCAATTTCAGCCGTTCTGATTATTTGTTCTGTAGGTATTATTGTAATTAATTCTTTTACGTTAAAAAAAGAAAAAACTATTTACGGAATAATCGGTCTAATATTTAGTATATTAGCACTTTTAGGTTACAGCTGGTTTACATTAGTTTATCTATATATCGTATACCTTTAATGCCATTTCAAAATACAGATTCAATTACAGCTAAAGGGCTTAGAACATTAAATAAGATAACCTCAAAGATGAGGTTATTCATTTTATTTTTCAGTTTCAGATAATTTTTCATAATTATATTTGTCAAAAATGAATCCACAATTCTCATTAACTCTTCTAATTAATTCATCTGAAAATACATGTTTTCTTGGTTTATAATCGCTATTTTCATCTAAATATTCATTATATAATTCTTTACTTACCACTATCAAATCATGTACACTTATTTCGAACATAACCATTACACTTAAGAAAAATAAATAATCTCATCTGCATAATAATAAACAGTCTAAGGTGAAATCTTTGGTCGTCATAACTATAGCAGGACCTCATGGAGCGGGTAAAAGTACTTATGCTAAGGCTATTGCTGAAACACTCAATATGCGTTATGTCTCCTCTGGGCAAGCATTTCGTAGATTAGCAAAGGAATATGGTTGTGATTTAGAATCCTTCTCCAAAAGATGCGAAAAAGATTGGGCTATCGATAAACGTATAGATCAACTAACTATCGAAGAGGCGCAAAAGGGAAATGTTGTCTTAGAAGGGCAATTAGCTTCATGGATGGCCCGAGATTTTGCTGATTTCAGTATTTATGTAACAGCTACTCTAGAAACAAGAATAAAACGGATAGCTGGCAGAGATAAGATTGATTATAAAAAAGCTCTAAAAGAAACCGCAGCCCGTACAAATAGTGAAGTCAAACGATTCAAACGAATGTATAAAATTGATATTGAAAATAAAGATATTTATGATTTAATTTTGAGTACTGAGCGTTTATCTAAAGAAAAGTGCATTAGCATTCTCATAGTCGCTTGTAAAGAGATTTTAAAATAATCTTCTCCCTCTTTTCATTTTCACACAAAAAGTTAAAAATAGATTACTTTTGCACTAGTAGTAATATAAACGAGATGCACATTATAGGCTGTCCCGCAAGGTAACGCAGGAACCGGATTAATGTAATCTGTGCAGGAGTGTATATTATTATGATTGATATTGGTCGTATAGTAGTTAAAACCGCTGGCCGAGAAGCTTTAAGAAAAGCCGTTGTTGTAGACATTATTGACAAAAATTTTGTCTTAATTACTGGCCCTCCTAGCCTTACAGGCATCAAGAGAAGACGTGTTAATATAGGTCATCTTGAACCAACCAGTAAGAAGCTAGAAATTTCTCGTAAAGCAACTGATGCAGATATTTTAGCCGCTGCAAAATCAGCTGGTCTAGATACCTTCATAAAAGAACGAATGGAAATTAAAGCATAGTTAATTCGTTTAACTAGTCATAAAATCCATTATTTCGATTAGAAACAACACATCTTTCCTTTCATAAGGAAAGGTTTTATTTTTCTCTTAAAGATAAAGATTAAATTATTTAGTGATGAGAATAGTTATTAGTAGCACTTTAGCTGGTGACATTATGACTGACAGTAAACATCTCTTGCCTTCTGAAAGAAAGCGTACTTTATTGACTAAATCAGATGATTATGAAATAACCACTTATGGCCAAAAACCAGAAGACAGAAATGCAAAAGAGCTAATCCGTTTAGGAGTAATAAATGTAGATAAACATCCTAATCCAACAAGTCAAGAGATTGTTGCTTATATTAAACAAATTTTTGATCTTAAGAAAGCAGGTCATTCAGGTACATTAGATCCATCTGTGAGTGGTATTTTACCTGTTGCTCTTGAAGATGCTACGAAAATTACTGATGCTTTATTACCCGCTGGCAAAGAGTATGTTTGTATAATGCATTTACATGAAGTAGTATCGAATAAGAAGATAGAGCAAGTATTAAATGAATTTACAACTGAAATCTATCAAAAACCACCTGTAAAATCAAGCGTTAGACGAATATTACGAAAAAGAAAAATTTACTATACTGAGCTTCTTGAGATTGAAGATAAAGATATTCTATTTCTTGTAGGCTGTGAAAAGGGGACCTATATACGCAAATTATGTCATGATATGGGTTTGGTTCTTGGCACAGGTGCTCATATGAAAGAATTACGACGAACTAAAACAGGCCCATTTCGAGAAGATGAAACATTATCATCATTAATTCGTATTTTTGATGCCTATGAGATCTATAAAGAATCTGGCGATGAAGAGGAATTACGAAAAGTTGTACTACCGATGGAACGAGGTTTAATTCATTTGCCTAAAATCGTCATTCGAGATAATGCTATCGGTGCAATAACCCATGGTGCAAGTTTGGCAGCACCTGGGGTAGTAAAAATTGATGATATTATTACCAAAAACGATTTAGTTTTATTTGAAAGTTTAAAGGGCGAAGCTGTAGCGTTAGGATCTGCTACAATGAATTGTAGTGAAATTCTTGAAACAAATCATGGTATTGCTGCTAAAACAACTCGAGTTTTAATGGATCGTGATGTTTACCCTAAGGTTTGGAAGGAATCGACTAAAAAATGAGTAGTCATTATTACTCAAAAACTCCCGCTTCCTCTGGGAAAAGAACATTAATTCAAACATTTCAATTGGGTAATCAACTATCATTCAGTAGTCAATCAGGTGTTTTTGGTTGGCGGAAGGTTGATGTTGGAAGTGAATTATTATTAAACAATGCAAAAATACCAGCTAAAAATGCTACGATTTTAGATCTAGGGTGTGGTTATGGATTTCTAGGAATAGCTATTGCTAAAGCTTATCCGGAAATAATGATTTATATGGTTGATGTTAATGAATTGGCTGTGAAACTAACAAAGGCTAATTGTAAGAAAAATGGCGTTCTAAATAACACAACCGTTCTACAAGGAAATCTCTATGAACCATTAAAAGGATTGAAATTCAATACTATTATCACAAATCCTCCTTTAATGGCTGGTAAAAAAATATTGAAAATGATAATTAGTCAAGCTCCCAAATACCTAGAGAAGTCTGGCACCTTACAATTAGTCGCCCCGAAAAAGAAAGGATTGAAATCAATTCAAAAAATGATAGAAGATACATTTACTACTTATGAAGTGTTGGGAAAAGGATCAGGATTCTGGGTTCTAAGTGCAAAAAAAGAATAACCTTAAATAATGGGTGAAAAATCATTCTTAGCGGAAAACTAAAAAAAGGATGAGAGTCAAAAAAAGACAAAATAAAAGCTGAGGTGGCCTAGCCTGGTAGGGCGGTAGCCTGGAAATCATTAACTTTCTGGGAAGTCCGAACTAGTTAGCTATTGTGCGAAAGCACGCGCGAGTTCGAATCTCGTCCTCAGCACCATTTTTCTTCTTTTATTTTGTATGAGTTATTACTTTCGTTTAACTCCTTTCTTATCTCTTTAAAACAAGTTTAGGTCTTTTTATACAAAACTAAGGTATAATTAATTAGAATTTATGAGTTGATAAATATGGCTTCTGATGACGATAATTTTAATGGTCGTTCAAATGGTACACGCTTATGTGATATTACTCATTTTTACAACAAGCAACGATCAAATAGTATGACTGTTTATGTTGAAGATCCTTACCTTAAAGATGGTCGATGGTTAACCAGTGGTTCAATTCGAATTGTCTTAACAAAATATGGTGAACCTAATCAAGTTAATGCAATCAAATTAACCTTTGCTGAAGCAACTGAATTGATATTTAGGTTACAGAAAGGTTTAGAATTAGCTATTGATAAAGAAGTTGAGCTGCAAAAGTAATTTTTCTTTCACCTAATCTTTTTTTACCTTTCAAATTAAAAGTTAATATTAATGGAAAGAATAAAATAATTCAAATAACTTCGTAGCTCCATACAATTAGTATTATTCATAAAAAGCGATAGAATGAGTAGAAATACCGATAATTTCGATCTCAAATATATCGTGAATATTTTTACAAAAAACAGGATTTGAAAAAATTGAGTAAATCAAACCGTGGTGTCATCTGGTTATTACTTGCAGGAGCTCTTATGGGTTTAGCCTTTAATGAAATTGTAGCATTTTTTATGGGCTTAACATACATGATTCCCTCTTTTATTCTATTAGTGATTAGTGGTTATATGTGTGCACGAGTAATAGGCAGAGCTGGTGGAGAATTTTCACCTCATGCTAAAAGCTACTCTCTTCTTCTAGAGGGATTTGTTTTTGGTCTTGCTTTTGATATGATGCGTTTTAGATATGATTGGTTCATTAACGTCTTCAAATATATCGCTATAGGAACCAGTTTCATACTAATTGCAATTATGTTTAAACGTAATGTTGAGAAATTCACCGAACAACATCCAAAAGAAGAACCACAACTAGGATTTATGCGTGGTTCAATTCTCTATATAATTGCTGGTTTTTGCTTTGCATTAACAGTTAATTCTGTTGTAGTAGCTTTCTTGAATTTCCTCTTCTTTGCTGCAACATTACCACTATTACTTGCAATAGCAATTTTTGTTATGATTACTGCAAAACCAAATTACACTTTGCTAGATGATGAATCAGGTGTTTGGTATCAGCTCTTAGCTGGGGGTATGCTTGGTTTAATGTATGATTTAATCATTTTCCGAGTCATAGTTTGGCAAGATTTACTTAAAATCTTTGTAGTGTTCGCTATCTTCCTAATTACTGCATCTGTTACTCGGATGAAAGAATCATCAGCTATCTCATCTGAAGGCATACAGCTTGATTTGGATTCTAAAAAAACCAAAAAAGGAAAAGTCGTTGGTTCAATTACTGTTGAGCAAAAAACAGAAAGTAGATTGCTTACCAAAACACAACCAACCACTAAAAAGAAATCTAGTTCTAAACGGAGATGATTTTTATTGAAAATGAGAATGAATCGCGTGCTGTTTGCCATCGTTTTAGCAATCATTTTCGTTCCTTTAGCGGTTAGTGTAAAAACCTTTGATGTAAATGCAGAACCTTATGGGCAAAATGTTAAAATTGGTTTTAATCAAATAAACGGCATTGAAGGCGCATCAGAATTACGTGATTTAGGTTATCTCAAAGCTATTGATATGGGTGCCCAACTTGAACACAAGGAATTACGCTGGGATCTAATAAATTATTCATTAACAACAGTTTTTGAATGGGAAGAAATTTTTCTAAGTAGACATCCCACTCTTGAAGCTTCCTTAGCATTGGCAGTTATTAGCGGTAATGCTTCAACTATGCCATTGGTGTTTAATTTTACTACTCATTATAATAATATAACACCGACCACTATTAGATACAATGACACATCGATCCTTAAAGGATTACAAAATATTACTGATTATGTAATGGCTATCATTCCTGATTTAAGCTATATTAGTTTTGGTGTCGAAATTAATGGTTTATTTGAAACCTACTTTAATTTTAATACTATTGAGTTTACAAATACTGTTGCACTACAAGATTACGTTGATTTATGTCAACAAATGTATGATTACATGCATGCAAATTATCCTACTGTTAAAGTGCTTACTAGTTTCCGGTACCAAAGAGCATCAGATATACTTTGCATTGAAGATTTAGTACCCTACTTTGATAGTATCACAGATATTTTCGGTCTTTCATGTAGAGTACCAACAACAGAATATGGAACTCTTGCACAGCTAACAGAAGAAGAACTCATCGAGCGATTTTCATTATTTAATGAAACAACAACAAAGAAATTTGCTATTACAAATATATATACTATCTCTGATAACAGAGCTGGTGGTTCAAATATCTATCAATCATTATTCATTCAATACCTCTTTAAGGTAATAAAAACGTTTGAAGATGAATTGGAGTTTGTTTGCTGGTATACAATTTTTGATTATCCACCAGGTTATTATACAATGTTGTATGGTGCTTACTTGGAACCTCATTCCACAGCTGGTTTATTGACTATTAAAGGCGACCCTAAACGAGCTTATTTTACTTGGATTAAAGAAATGACTACCGCAGGAAAACTTGTAGGTTACATATCAAATTGGGAATATGCTATTGGTTCAATAGCTTTAGCAGCTATTGTTGGGTTTGTGATTTTCTGTTATGTAAAAGAAGGCATTGATATGAAGAAAGCTGAAGAAGCTGATCTTGCAAAAATCGAAGAACTTGAATTAGATGAAGAAAAGAAACGCTCAAAAAGAAAGAAGAAAAAACAAGAATCGGAACCTGAGACAATAGAGTTCACATATGATGAAACTACTAAAGAAGAAGACATAATTCAAGAAGAAGATATTGATAAAGAAGATGAGTAAATCAATTTAGCTCATCTTTCAATATTTTATGTCGGAAAAATAGTAACTTTCTCTCTTTTTTCTTTAATAGGATAGATTATTCCTGGTAAAGGTGGCATTGAATTATATACCTGCTCTATATCTATTACTCCATGTGATTTTATTATCCCTTTGTAAGTCCCTTTAATCAGCATAGTTTCTGTTTCAAAATCCATAACATAAACAGCAACTTTCGCTTCTGCTGGTATTTTAAGTAAATCATCTTTGAATTGTGATAGTGTAAATATTATTGTTTTATGTTCTAAAGCTCTTGCTTGAAAACAAGGGATAATTACAGGATATCCATCAGTGGGATCTAAATAAGCAATGAATTTGGGATAAACAAGACCATTAAATAACTTCATACCAAATTCAGGTAGTCTATCCTCTTCCTTACCAGTTAGGAATTTTCTTTTGCCAAAAAGGTTGGCTACTATTCCTTTAACAATACCAAAGAGCTTAATATCTCGCACACCACGTGAAGCGTTGATCCTGTTGTAATATGTTTTATACACTCGCATATAGACATTATATCTGAATAAATCTGTTTGGTTAAAATCCACTGCATCTTCAGCTTCAGTTGAGCAATAATCTAAATCAGCTTTTATCTGTAGAAACCTAAATGGAATTTCTGCTGTCATAAATAATATGCCTTGTTTTGGGTTTCGTAGCACGTTTTTCTTACTTGTTCCTTCTGTAAATTGGCCCCATTTTACGGTTTTTTTATCCACTGCTTTATTGCTAGCAATCATAGTTATATGAGGGTCACCATTTTCATCTATAGTTGCAACTAACTTTGCCATGATTTCTGGGAATGTAAATTCTATCATTTCCTTTGATAATTCAGATACCCATTGAAGTTCTT
>JAEORJ010000189.1 GCA_016840945.1 Candidatus Gerdarchaeota archaeon | reverse complement strand
TCACCCTTTAATACTATTTCAAAAACAATCTTTGATCTAACAGGATCTAATATTATATCCAACATTTCTTCAGGTGAAAGGGCATCCTCGGAATGTGTTTTAAAAAATTTCTTGCTTTTCATGTATTTACCTATCATTTGGGAATATTTAAATATGTTGATGTAGTGAATATATTTCGATATAATCGAAATATTATAATCAAATAGAAATAACGGTGTTATTTATGATGAAAAAAACAATCATGGAATCAATAACATTTACGAAATTCGATCCTCTAATAGCAACAGAGGATGAATGGAAACGCTATCATGAATTCCGCAGAAAGCAAAGAATGGAGGTAAATCCTGATGATCCTATTAGTAGTGATGAATCTGCTGAACAAAGCATTAAAGCCAATTTACAAACTCCTGAAGCGGAAATTATACTCACCAACATTATTGATAATAGAACAGATAAGCAAATTGGTGAGATTATGCGCGCAGTTGTAACAGAAAAGTCACCCTCATATGAAGGAACGAAGCATCTTGTACAATATGATATATATGTTTTGAAAAATTACCGCCGTCAAGGTATTGGTATGCAAGCTTTGAAAAAGGTTTACGATTTTGCAATTGAAAAACATAGGAAACTTCTCATTACAGGAAGTGATAATGAGGATGGTCAGGCTTTTCTAAATAAAATTGGAGCCCAAGTTGCTTTAGCTGGTGTTGAGAACCGATTATATTTTGATGAAGTAGATTGGGATATGGTTGCTCAATGGAAAGAAGAAGGACAAGCCAGATCACCAAATACCAAACTCGAAATATATTCTACAATACCTGATGATATTATAGAGAGTTATTGTAAATTACTTACAGAAGTAATAAATCAACAACCATTAGGTAGTTTAGATATAGGTGCAATTATTATTACTCCTGAAATTCAAAGAAATAACGAAAAAATGTTTCAGGATATGGGTCGAGAAGAACTCATAATGGTTACTAAAGAACCTTCTGGCGAAATCTCGGGTTTAACACAGATGCGATACAATCCAAATATCGGTACCATAATATCACAACTAATGACTGGTGTACAAGAAAAACATCGTGGTCGTGGATTAGGCAAGTGGTTAAAAGCTAGTATGCTATTGGAAGTGCAAAAACGATACCCCAAAGTAAAGATAGTCACCACAGGTAATGCTACAACCAATGCTCCAATGCTATCAATTAACAATCGTTTAGGTTTCAAAGTGCATAAGGAGTCTATTAATGCTCAGATAACCGTTGATCACCTTCAGAAATTATTTGAAAATTGATTTTGATTTTAGGAGATTATCATATTGGTAATCTCTTAAAATCAAAATTCATAAATTGAATGTTTGTTCAATATAATTTTTTTAATTATTTCTTGAGAATCTTTATATTCATAATAATGAATTTTTGATAAAATTCCTTTATTATTTCATTATTAGTTAAATTTCAGAAGATGGTTAAAATTACTGATAAAGTTCCGCAACTTGAAAATGATGCTCTGGATGAAAATACTTTGGATCAAAAATCAGATTCCGAAATAGAACGAGTTGAACCACCTAAAAATAATAGAAAATTATATGGAGCTATCTCAATAACAAACTCTACCGGTGAATCTTTTTTTAGTACTTTTTTCCCACCATTTGCAGCATTCATTGGTTTATCAGGTACACTTCTTGGAGTTATAACATCAATTAGAAATTTGCTTGTAAGTTTATTGCAAGGTGTTTTTGGCCGATTAAGTGATTTGAAGGGACGTAAGATTCTCTTATTCTTCGGATTTCTTGGTAATTTTATCATTATAACCTTATTACTTTTCATTGACAAACCAATAATGTTAATTATAGTGTCAATAGTGCAAGCAGTTTCAGTGAGTATTATTGCACCTGTGTGGAACGCCTCGTTAGGTGATGTTACAAAAGTTAAAGAACGAGCTTTTTTTATTGGTCGAATTTCAGCTCTAGGTTTAGTATTATCTGTGGGTATACAGCTTGCTGTAACAATTGTCTTCTATCTTGCTGATACAGTTTATCATGGACATGTAATATTTGGTTGGTCGATTGATATACCGGAAGATATACAATACAAAATCGTTTTTGGCATTTCAGCTTTTAATTATCTGATTTGTTGTATTGTAATATTTTTCTTAAAAGAACCTAAAGTGGTAAATCAAGGTTATAAATTACCGAAAATTCTAGAATCATTAAAAGATCGTTCATTCAGGAAATTTCTTATTATTAATTCAATTAACGGATTGTTTATGTCTCTATCATGGCCACTTTACCCATTGACTCAAGTAAAAATACTTGAGATGGAATTTTGGGAAGTGTCAGTTTATTTTGCCAGTTTCACTGTTTTCATAGGTATAGGACAACTTGTTGCTGGTAAGATTAGTGCTAGAATTGGTCAGAAAAAGTTAATCGCAATAGGACGTATTTCACTGTTCATATTTGGTCCATTATGGATGTTAGCTATTTATTATCATTCTTGGTGGTGGTTACTAATAGAAGGTGTGATAACCGGTTTTCCTGTTGGTTTAGCTTTTGTTGGCATTAACACCTATATACTAAATATTGCTCATGAAGACTTAAAAGGAACCTATACTGGATTAATGCAATTCTTTTGGGGAATTGTTACTTTTATTGGATCGTTAGTTGCAGGTATCATTGCTGATGCTTTAACACTTGCTCTTGGTTATAATAAAATGGGGTATATCATGTTTGGTTCCATTGCAGCTATACGTTTAATCAGCTCAATTGGTTATCTGTTTATTGATGATAGTCATGGTTAAAATGATTAAAATGAAGTAAAATTAGAAAAACATCTTTTGTTTAGTATATTTTAAATAGTTTCAAAACATATTTCATTAAACGTTGAAGATTGGAGTTATCAAAAATGATTTTTTGTCCAAATTGTGGAGAACAAAATTCTGAGGAACATGTTTTTTGTTCAAAATGTGGGGCGGAATTAAAACCAGATGAAAAAAAAGGAACAATCATGGAATCTCCAAGAATTGCATACGAAACCATAATGCCTACACTTGTTAGAAGGAATTACCTTTTATGGTTCCTCTATTCAATAATCATTAGTTTTTTCAATGCCGTATATTTATATCTTAATTTTGAAGACTTAAAATCTTTAAAAGCTTATGAGCCAAATAAAATAGGCCAAATTTTAGACAGTGATCGAACGAAACTTATTGTTTTAGTTGTTTTATCTATTTTTATTCCTTTTATTTATGTGGTTTTAAGATATATGAAATACAAACGATTATATGACTATTTAGAAGGACATCAAATTAGAAATTATACCATGCCAAGCAATCCAAATACGCAATTAGTAGTAAGCATAATGATGTATTTTCTATCAATTACCGGATATGTACTTTATATGGTGATATTTTATACTGATTTGAATTTTGCAACAAATCCTCTATTTTGGGTAGGAATAGGTTTACTGAGTTCAACGGTTTTATTTTCAATTTACTTCCTTGTATGTGATTATTACTGGCAAAAAGCCTTGAATGAACGAATATTAATGATTAATCCTCATGCAGAAGAAAAATTGTTTATTTAGCTTCATAGTATTTTTGGACATTTCTTTCTCATTTTTTTAAGAATAATTTCTAACTTATACGAGAATTTATAAATATGATGCGATATATTGCTTATTGGGTAAATAAATTGGGATTCGCAAAACAAAGTGCGGTATTACGATGTTCTTGTAATAATCATAATCTCACATATTATTATGATACCACTTTCAGAAACCTTGCTAAAAATATATGAAAGAAATAATTGAAAGAATGCTATCACTCTCTCTTTTTTTACGATAGCATTTTTTCAATTACTCTTCTTATTTTAACAATCTATTCTTATTCAATATTTCGGTTAATTTTGATGAAATTCAGATATTTGGTGATTTTTTATAACAATCACATTGAAAAATTAAACCTTAAAATCCCTTTGAATACGAATTAATTTATTTGAATGAGGATTTTTAATTGGTTGTTCAAATCTTACTTCTACATCAGGTTTTTTGCAGGAGTAATTAGAAAATACCCTGCCTATGCTTTCTTGTAAATTCACTATAAGTAATTCTTTATTATCTTGACTGTTAAGCACCAATCTTATAATTATTTTTAGAGGGCTCTTTTGTAGAGCTTGATATTCTTCAATTGTTTCTGAACTCGAAATAATAGCTCTTCGAATATAATCTGGAAAGATATATTGAAGTTCATTAATATCTACTCTTTCCCCCCAAAAAAGATCATCAGCTCGTCCTAATATTTGTTCTATCACTCTAAAGGATGAACCACATTGACATTCATCAGGTGAAATCGTTAAAATATCATTTAATTTGAATCTAATAATAGGTTGAGATTTTTTATGCAAATCTGTAACTATTGATTCAAAACAAGGATTCCCTGGTTCTGTTTCAGAACCATCTTTATTATATAATTGTAATTTGACTAAATCTTCATTTACATGAAGAGAACCATGTTTACAAGTTAGTCCTATCGACCCTTCACTTCCTTGATATATCTGGTGTATGGGTGTTCTAAACACATCTTCTAGCTCTTTCTTAATATCAGGTTCTAATACTTCCGCATATGAGACTACTCTTTTGGGTTTAATATCTAGTCTATTTTCTTGAATTTCTTTTGCTAGAATTTTCAACATTGAAGGAGGAGCTGATAATATATTGGGTTGGAATTTTTGTAACCTTTCTCTAATTTTCTCTAATGTAAGTTGTAGATTTATGTGAGTTAATCTTTGACCAAACTTGCTAACTTGAAAGGCAGGTGTAGTTATCCTTAACATAAAGGCCCATTTTATTCTAACAATATGAGGAAAACTGAATCGCGCAAAAAAAGCTGCTTGTAAATATTTCTCTTCAGCGGGGCTGGTTAGAACTAAGCCTTTATTACCACTTGTACCTGAAGACATAGCTACATTATAACCCTTAAATCGTAAATCGTAACTTTGTTCTCGTTCCACTTTTGCTGTAAATTCTAATAGCTCTTCTTTCTTCAGTCCTATACTGTTATAATCACTAAAATTGTCCATCATTATTTTCTTGGTTATAATAGGTAAATTCCACACATCATGTTTGTCAACTTCTTGATAGTATTTGTTAAAGAATGGTGCATTGTCAGAAGCATATTGAACAATTTCTTTAGCATTAGCTAACTGATATTTGGCAATTTGGTCTTTAGAATAACATTTGAATCTTTTTTTACAACCTATAAAGAATCTAAAAAAAGAATCAGTTTCATTTAACATGATGATTTAATTTCCTATTTATTTTGTTAACAGGTATAACTAATGCCTATTATGAAGAAATCTCTAATTAAAGAATAATTTGATAGAAGGCTTATAATTTTGGATAAAGAGAGATTCCTAAGAGATCATAACTTAAGTGAATAGCGACACCTGTTCCGATGAAATCTAACGTAAAGTCATTTTCTTTAGTTTCATCTTCTAACTTTAGACTATCTCGAAGCTGTATTGCATCATCTATATGTATACCATAAAATACGACACCAATTAATTCCATTTTACCAAATTGAGCTTTGATGGCTTTAGTAATCTCCTTAATAGAGTCTGCTTTGCTTCTAACAGTTTTGAAAGCTTTGAGGTCACCGTTATTGTTCTCATTCTCGATAATAACCGGTCGTAAACCAAATAAATTACCAAAGAAGGTTGTTACTCGACCAACACGCTCACTTTTTCTAAGTGCATCAAGAGAATCAACAAAAATATAAGTAATATGTTTTTCTTGCATCCATTCAAGATATTCTAAAATGGATTCTAAAGTCTCACCTTTCTCATCCATTTGAAGTATTTTATTCATCATTAATTTCATCATTGGCCCTGTTGTCTTAGTATCTATGATATGGAGTTTTCTAGCTTTGTTTGGATTTGCTTTAGCAAGGAGTTCTTTAGCTCTTATAGCATTATTATATCCTTCACTATATCGCTTACTAATTGTTAAGAGAATAGTTGGTTTGTTCTCAGGAGCTTTTGTGAATGCTTCTAAATATGCATCAACTGTTACAGGTTCACTTTTAACTCGTTTATCGGCTAATAGTGCTTCATATACTTCTGGAAAGAAAATCTCTTCATTATATTTGCGATAAGGACTATAATCTATTGATATTGTAAATGGTAGGATAGTTATACCAAGATTTTCACCTTCTTCAGGAGTAATCTCGCTTGTTGCATCAGTGATGTAATGGTTTTGTAAAGTAATCTTTGGAACTATTAATTCAAAACTGGAATGAACACTTCTAATAAGTCCTTCTCTATCGATATAAGCAACAACTGTATGAGGTGGTTCACCATGTGATGGAAGTATTATACTAGCAAGATTACCACTGAATTTCTCTTCCAACTCTTTGGCATGTAAATCAAAAGACAGGGATTTCTTGCAGTAAGGACATAAAAGTGTGTAGTGTTTTATATTATCAGCCAATTTGTTATCAATCCATTTATATTATAAATAGAGTTTTTTTATCGGTATTATTTATCTTACTATTAAGGTAAATTCTATCATTTAGTTTATTGCATAAAAAAATGCAAAAAGCGTTGAAAAACCAAACTCATCTTATCTGTTTTCGGGTAATTTTTGTTTTTACCTCAAGTGTAAGCTTTAAATTTGTCGAAGATACAAAATGAAAGGCATTAAAGTTAGTAAAATAATTAAAACGTGATTAAATTGAAGCCAGTATGTTTGTGTTTAGTTCAAATGGGTAAAAAGGGTCTTGAAATGGTAAAAACGCACCCAGAGGTTTTACCTAATGATATTTCAAATGAGATATTATTGAAAAGCATGCCATTAGGCGCAAAAGAAGGAGATTTTACTTCAAATATTGTTTCTAATGATAATGCATTTTCCGGATTTGTATTTAAAATTCCATCAGAGACTGATCGTGATAACATTGCTTCAATTGTTGCTGTTTTTGATAATGCTTCTTACAACATAAACAATGTGAGAAAAATCTTTTCAACTTTAATTGGTGAATTAAAAAACAACAAAGCTGTTTCAATTGATCTTCTTATCAATATCTTACCTACAATATACAATGCTTTTGGTAGCAAAAATATGAAGATAAAAATCAGTTCAGTTGTTACCGTGCAAATTGATATCGAAAATGAAGATGATACCAAAGAATCAAATGGTATTAAGGTTGCAAAATCATTAGCTGATGATATGTGGTAAAAACTAAAACAATTTAAAAAGGTGAAATTATAATGTCTCTTTTACAACGACTTTTCAAATTTAGAACAAAACAAGTAAATATGACTATTTGCGGATTAGATAAAGCAGGCAAAACTACAATCCTAAATTATCTTGTACGTGGAGAATTCAAAGAAACAATTCCAACATTAGGCGTTAATAAAGAAACGATTGATTTTCCATCATTATCTATTAATGTATTTGATCTCGGTGGCCAGGAAGATTTCCGTGGCTTATGGAACCAAATTAATGAGAAATCAGATGCTCTTGTATTTGTTATTGATAGTACTGATCATTTTAGACTTTCCGAATCTAAAGAAATTTTTTACAATATTATTAACAATCAAATTGATGATAGAGTTCCTGTTTTAATATTATTAAATAAAGTTGATTTACCCGATAGAATTACGCGTGCTGAATTTATTGACGAATTCAATCTCTTGAATACTAACATTTCATTCACTTGGGCTTGCTATGAGACTTCTGCAAAAACTGGTGCTGGTATATTTGATTCCTTTTCGTGGTTTATTAGTGTTTTAAAGGAGGTTTAGTATCGTTGGTTACTGCTTATCAGGTTTATTTTCTTAGTATCTCTATAGGAGCAACCATTTTCTCCAACATCTTTGTTTTTCTATTATTTAGGCAATTTATTAAGAAAAAAACTTTGGGTACCATTATTCTATGGATTAGCTTTCTCTTTGTTGCAATAGCTGAAACTTTTACTGCTATTGGTCAGACTTTATATGTAGTAATTGGTGATAATGATTATACTGGTCATCTTGAGATATCCTTTGTTTTCTGTTATGGTTTAGCCTATGTATTCTTCTATTATTTCTCAAATAGACATATCTTACAAGATAAGGATTTCTTAAAAGCAGTTACGACTATTTTCTCCACTGCTATTGTATCATTAGTAAGTGCCTTAATGTTTTCTGAAATAATTAATGAAGTAGCAAATCCTAACTTTTATGATACAGTTATTCTTGTTGGTCCCAATGTTATACAATATTTACCTAAAACTGCTGTTGGTCTAATTATGTATATACCAATTTTCATCATGATTCATATACGCATTGTTTTACGATTACTTAAAATTAGGCGTGATTTAGAAAATCCCATAACAAAACGAGGTTTTACTTTTATCCTTTATTCAGTCATGATAATGGTTTTATCAACATTGATTTCCAGTTTTTACTTAATACCAGGTGTTGCTGAAAATGCCATTATAGTTGGTTTCGTTCATTCAGCTAGAGGTCTTACAGCAATGATTAGCATTATTTTAGGTTATTTTGGCTGGATAATGCCTGATTGGCTTAAAAAACGAATTCGAGGTAAAGCTTGGATAGTTAAACAGATGAGCAAGGAATTTACAGCTAAAATTGAACCAATTGCTTCATCATCTACTAATATGAGTAATGTAGCTGTAGAAATATCTGAGCAGTAATTTTACTTATGATATTTCTATTCTATTTTTCATTTTTTCTTTTTTGCTATTTTAATATAACAAACAACAATTAAGGGTAATAAAATAGGTACAATAGCCATTTCAGTGTTATTTGTGGTAATACTAGGGGTAATTGTTATAATCGTAGTATTAACTTGAATTTTAAATAACCAGATTTTGCTAAAAGATTCACCTACGCTAAATGTTGATCCTAGTATAGTGTATATGCCATTCCCCTCATAAACAAATGCTTGAGCACTATTACCAAACTCAGTCCCTATTGTAAAATTCCAAGCGATGGTACCATTTTCATCAGTTTTAATTAACCATGCATCACCATTACCAATATCAAAGCTATGTGTTGAACCAGCTAGAGTAAATCCGTTATCAGCCATTTCCATTATGTATGAACATCCATCCTCAAGTGTGCCACCATAGGTATTATTCCACAACTGGTTACCAAATTGGTTTGTACGTATAATCCAAGCATCCGCTCCTCCAGCACCAAAACTGTGGGTATTTGCTACAATTGCAAAACCATTATCATAACATTCAACTAAAGCTTCTGGTCTTTGATACCCAGCAGCATCACCAAAAGTTTGATTCCAAAGATGATTGCCATTATCATCAGTTCGTATTAACCAAACATCATTTGATTGTGAAGTATTATAGGTGTATCCTACAATAGCAAAACCTCCACTTTGGCATTGAACAATTGAGTGAGGTTCAAAACATCTATCAATATCCCAATGGTGAAAAGTTTTATCCCAGAGTCTAATTCCACTTGGGGTTATTCTAAAAAACCAAAGGTCACAATTGCCAATTGCTGTCATGGTTACTCCAGCAACAACAAAATCGCCATTTGTGCATTGGATTATTGATCTTCCCATATCGCCAACATATGAGTTTCCTATTTGTTCAGGTCCACTATAGTATTTATTCCAAATTATTGTCCCATCATTAGTTAATCGAGTAACCATACAATCAGAATTCGTTATAGCGACACTTGTGTTAGTATATGTTGATACTACTGCAAATCCCCCGGACTGACAATTTATAATTTGATATCCTTTATCTTCCTCTACATCACCAATAGTTTTATTCCATAGTTCACTACCATCTGAAGTAGTCCCTATTAACAATACATCTAAATCTCCCATACCAGAACCATTAGTCCAACCAGAAATAACATATCCACCTGATGTACTTTTGATAATTGAGCGACCAGAATGAGTATACCCGCCCCCGTAGGTTTTATTCCATAAAACATCTAGCGTAGTCTCTTCATAAGTTTCACAACCAGATATCAAAACAATTTTCTGATCATTAACTAGATTTGAGGTGTAAATTAAACTAATAATCAAAAAAATAAAAGAGCTTGTTGTTATCTTTTTACTAATTTTGGACTTCTTCATAAAGGATATTTCTTGTATTTCATTTATTAATTAATTGCACAAATTAAATTAACATTATTTCATAAGCGTTTTTTTTGCTTGATTAATCCATTTATCTAACGATTCATAGACAGTTTTGCCAAAAAGTAAGTTTAACAAATAGAATTTATGATCTTCTGAATCCAAAATCTTGTTTAATTGATTTTCATATTGATTGAAGATACCTATTGTATTTGCAAACCACCCTTCTAAAAACTCAATGTTCCGTAAAACTATCTCTCGAGGGACTTCACTGCTAAAGTGTAATTTGACTAGAAATTCTTGGAATAATGTAAAACCATGATGAGTTTCATGTAAAGGTTCTGATAACCATGAGATCAATTGCTCTTTTCCTAATTTCGTGACAGAATAAATCTTCTTTGGAGGATAGTCCGTATCATCGATCCTCAAGGAAATCATTTTAGCAGTCTCTAATTTCTTAAGAGAAGGATAGATTTTATTGAATCCAATTTCGGGGTAGAAATAACTTATCATATACTCGATTCTCCCTTTAATATCATATCCAGACATTGGTTCGTGATTTAACAATCCTAATATTATGTGATCTACTTCATTGAGTTT
>JAEORJ010000188.1 GCA_016840945.1 Candidatus Gerdarchaeota archaeon | reverse complement strand
GAAACAGTTAGACAAAAAATCTATAAGTATTTTCCTTTGAAAAAGAAAATTAAAATTCTAATTGAGTCAGATAATAGAACTGCTTATGTATATGGCTATGTAGAATCAAATGAAATTAATATATTTAGTGAAGATGAAGAATCTATTATTTCAGTGTTATGTCCCGAATCGTATTTATTAGACGTTAATATGGAACATGAAATATTTAGTTCTACAACTTCAACTTTTGAATTTCCATTTTCTGCTGAATCTCCAGATTATCTAGAATTAAGTACTTTAGAATTATTCTATACAAAAGTTATAACATATGAAGGAGATGCAGAAGTTGGTATTGTTTTGAAAATGCATGCTATAGGAACTGCCACGAATATAGAAATATTAAATGTAGATACTGAAGATTCTATAACGATAGATACTACTAAATTAGCAGCTATTGTCGGTTCTGGAATTACTTCAGGAGATGATATAATTATTTCTACAATTCCTGGTGATAAATATGCTATTCTAATAAGATCTGGAACTACTTATAATATATATAATGCTCTTGACAAATATCCTGGATGGTTCTTATTAGAAAAAGGCGATAATACATTTACTTATGATGCTGATACTGGTGTCGCTAATTTGCAATTCCAAATGGATTATCAAAATTCTTATGAGGGGATCTAATTATGGAAGTTACTGTATTAAATTCCTCACTTGCACGTATTGGAGTTATTGATAGTTTTATATCTTTAATTTGGACTGATAGATATTGGGAAGCTGGTGATTTTGAAATCGAAAAAGTTCCAGATATTTCTCTATTTACTTTATTAAGTGATGCTTCATATTTTATTATGGAAGAAACAGATCATGCTATGATTTTAGAAACGATCCATATAAAAACAGATGAAGAAAAAGGAACTAGAGTTTATATATCTGGAAATTCTTTAGAATATCTATTAGAAAGACGAATTATTATTGAACCTACCACATTGACTGGAAATTTTCAAACAGCAATACAGCAACTTCTAAATGAAAACGTTATTAGTCCAACAGATACAAATAGAGATATAACTGAAATGGAGTTTCAATCTTCTACTGATCCAGCTATAACAGGTTTAACTATTGACGAACAATATTATGGTGAAAATCTGTATGAGGTTATATCTTCTTTATGTGCTAGTAGGGGAATAGGTTTTAAACTTTGGATTACTGATACAGGAAAATTTAGATTTGAATTATATGCTGGTGTTGATAGATCTTATGGGCAAACTACAAATTCATGGGTTGTGTTTTCTCCTAATATGGATAATTTGTTAAATTCAGATTACATTGCGAGTACTTCAAAGTTAAAAACTGTTAGTTTAGTTCTTGGAGAAAAAGGTGTTGGGAATTTTAGAGATTCAATAGTTGTAAGTCTTTCTGGCGGAGGAGGAACTGGCGTAAATAGACGAGAAATGACAACAGACGCTAGTGATGTGTCTAGAAATACTCCTGATGGACCATTATCAGACGAAGATTATATAACTTTATTGCAAGAAAGAGGCGGTGAAGATTTATATTCTAATGCTATTATTGAATCTTTTGACGGAGAAGCAGATATTACCGAACAACATATATTTTGAGTAGACTTTTTTATGGGAGACATTCTTCAAATAGCTAATGAATATGGTAAAGAAGCTGAATCCAGAATAATTGAAATAATATATTCTCAAGATCCTAAAGGGATAAGAGTATATCCTACTTTTAGTACATATTAAGGAGAAAACATGACAGTAAGTTTTGGATTTTATAATTCTGTTACTGGGGATAGAACTTATAATGCTATTCAAATGTCTAGTATATTTGATGGTATTATTCAAGATGGCGTATTAGAAACTGTCGGAAACGCTCTCATGGTTATAGAAAATACCGGAATGGGTATTTATGTTCAATCAGGAAGAGCCTGGTTTAATCATACATGGACATATAATGATGCTAATCTTTCTTTAACTGTTCCTACAGCTCATGCAACTTTGCCACGGATTGATCTTGTAATTCTGGAAGTTGATGGAAATACTGGCGTAAGAGCTAATGACATTAAGATTCTTCAAGGAACTGCAGCATCTACACCAGTAGAGCCAACGCTGACCCAAACCGATCCAAAATATCAATATCCTTTAGCGGCAATATATGTAGCTGCTGGTGTAACTTCCATTGTTCAAGCAAATATTACCAATAAAATTGGCACATCTGAATGTCCATTTGTAACTGGACCTTTAGAAGGGATGTCGGCCGATGCTTTACTTGCTCAATGGGATGGTGAATTTCATGATTGGTTTGATAATTTAGTAGATCAATTAACCGGAGTTCAAGTAACAAATCTTCAAAATCAAATTAATACCATTGTTGGGGATAGTAATCCTCCAGTTACTGATATATTAACTTTAAAGGATCATGATCATAGCGATGGTCAAGGGGCTATTTTAACTGCAGATAGTTTAGCCGATGGAATAATCGATTATACAAAAATGGTTACACGAGAACGACGTTTAGAATTTTCGGCTTTAGAAGGTTATGCTTCTGGTGCAGCATCAAAAATTATCAGAACAGAGGGAGGAGTTGTTGTTTCCATGCCACCCTCTGGGACTAGTGTATTAACTTGGCAAATTAAACTCCCAACTGGTTGGATAGATAGTATAACATCAGGTTGGCATATACTTTGGACAGTTAATAATGGAGGAACTGGTATAGTTAATTATGAAGTATATTTACGATATGTGAATCTTCTTAGTAATATGTCTTCTTATACTTCAGTTAAATCCATTGGAAGTATAATAAGTCCGGGACCAAATATAAAGTTACAACGTCAACAATTATTCGGAGAACAAAGTCTTTTACCTCTTTCAAGTAATGGTTATAGTCTTTGGCTTACATTCAAGCGAATGGGAGATTCTGATACTTTTGTAAATAATTTAGAAGTTGTTGGCTTATTTATTGAATACACACATGATATGTAATAAAAAAATAAGGAAAAGAGAATTTATGATATGGAATTAAGCACGGGTACGTTGCATTTTCTAGAAGTTTTTATTTCATCGCTTATAGCCTCTTCTGGTTTTTGGCTAGTTATATCAAAAAAGTTTACTAACCGAGATATTAGCAGACGTCTTCTAGCTGGATTAGCACATGATAGAATAACATATCTGTCAATGAAATACATAGAAAGAGGATGGATAACACATGATGAATTTGAGAATTTAGTAAACTTTCTATATGAACCTTATAAAGATTTCGGGGGAAATGGATCAGCCCAAAGGCTTATCCAAGAAGTAGAAAAATTACCTATAAGAAAAGCAGAACATTTAAAAAAGGAGAAAGACGATGTTAAGCAACAAAGTGTATGATGCCACAAAATGGGTAGCTCAATTTATGTTACCAGCTGCAGGTGCTTTATATTTTGGATTGGCGAATATTTGGAATTTCCCTTATCCTAAAGAAATTGTAGGTACTATTACTGCAGTTGATGTATTTCTGGGTGCTTTGTTAGGGATTAGTACTATTCGCTATAAAGCAACACAAGAAATGGCAATACGTGTTGAGTCTTCAGCAAAAGGATTTGCATTATCCATGGAAAGCAAAGTAAAGGTATATGATGTTTTGAAATGGGTAACATTAATATTCTTACCTGCGGCAGGGACTTTATATTTTGCTTTGGCAAGTATTTGGAGTTTTCCATACGGAGAACAAGTTGTAGGTACTTTGTCATTAATTACATCCTTTATGGGTATTATGTTGGGTGTTAGTACTTCGAAGTATAAATCAAATCCAGCATATCCTGATGTTTCATAGTGCTCCTTCGCAAATAAAACATCCTCTATAATGAGGATATCTTGAAAGGAGAAAACTATGAAACCCAATAACATAAAAGCGGAGATAGATCATATTTTGGAGTATCTTAGTGGAAAAGATCCTGGAACAGAGGAATATCAAATTGCTGTGGATAATTTGAAAGTTTTGTGCGAAGCTTATGATAAAATGAGTTTTCGTATAAAACCGGATGTGTTAGCCCCAGTAGTTGGATCATTAACTTTAGGTTTTGGAATACTTTGGCACGAGAAGCTCGCTGTGATTACTACAAAAGCTTTTAGTCTTGTTGGACGAAGGTTTGTGTAATTTCAAGTTAAAAAAGAGAAGGGTCATAAACATGGCTCTTCTTTTTTCTTTCTTTAAAAAATACCCCGATGGAATTTTCTATAAAACTCGCGAAAAAAACATCCTATATAATAGGAAGATAACCATATTTCAAAAGGAGAATAAAATGTGTTGCAATCCTGTTCATACAATTAGTAATGTTGTAAAAATGGCGAAGGTTTTTAAGAAACTTGATGAGATTAATTTTGCGATTGATCCCGAAAAAGATTCTGAATTAATTGGAACTGTTGTAAACTTTGTAAAAGTATCGAATTTGAGTGCAGATGAAATAGTCAATGAAGTATTGGAAATGCATACATTAGAGATGGCAGCTTTATAGCTGCTATTTCTTTTTTTCTCGCGAAAAAAACATTGTATAATATAGGAAGATAATAAAAATTTGAAAAGGAGAATATTATACCATGTTAACCGAAACTCAGGTTTTAGTTGAAATGTCTAAAGTTATTGGAACATTAAAACGAGAGCACAATCTCGTAGTAGTGGATTCTGAGCCACTGAAGGCTATTAAGACTTTATGCCAAGAAGGTGTTAAATCAGAGGATATAGTAAATATCATTGT
>JAEORJ010000187.1 GCA_016840945.1 Candidatus Gerdarchaeota archaeon | reverse complement strand
CATTGGCAACTAAAATTATAGTCCAACTTGTAGCGTAAGCTAGAATTAATGGAACAAAACAGAAACCTATGAATCCGAGAACTAATGTAAATCTTCTTCCAATTTTATCAGCTATAAATCCGCATAACCATTGTCCCAGAGCAATAAAAACCGCAAATACAACAGACATAATAGCGAGTTGTGTATTTGTAGGATTAACACTAGCATTTACTATAGGTGATAAAGGCCAGAGAAAACTCATTATAAACCACCATATTAATGTGATAACTGAAAAAATCATAAATCTTTTATCTTTCATTGGCTCCCAGAATGATGATTTTTTACCATTATTTTTGTTAATATTTGTTTCTGTAATTAGAATAGATAATATCGTAGCTACTGCAAAGAAGAGAGCTCCAATTAATATCATAACTCGATATTTTTTCAAAAGATCAAATGGAAGGAAATCTGTTAGGAATCCTACTAATAATAAGATCATTGATGCAACAAATGAACCAATCATGCTGATTTGGCTAATAATTTTTGTTCTTGTTTTTTTAGTGGAAATATCACCTAGAAGGGCATTCCAAGTTGGAATAACCATACTTATCCCTAAAGAATAAATCCCTATAACAATCACGAAAATTAGTGGCGATGATAGTTGTGAAATTATAGCAGTAGTAATAGTCGCAACTATAAATCCTATAATTAATATGAGTTTTCTTCCAATCTTATCTGACAATTTACCAAAGAAGGTTTGAAATAATGCAGAACCTAGATTTTGAATAGCTGTAATAAATGACATCATCAATGGTGTAGCGCCGATGCCCACTGCTAAAATCGTTGCATAATTGAAATAGAAATTCTGTCCACCACTATTGGCAACAGCTAAAGCTCTAGTTAGGAACTTCTGTTTTTTTAAATTAGAATTTTTACTCTCAGATTCTTTACTGTTATCTTTCAATATTGTCAGTTCTCAATAAATAGAGTCGTTTAAAAATATACTTTATCCGGTCTAATATCTCTTGAGTAGAGAAAATAGATAGTATTGTTTCTATAACCGCGATTGTTCAAGTTAACAGTGCTTACAGAAACTTTAAAAATGTGCTTCCTTCATCCATGAATAAATATATACAGCTACTTGAGGTTATAAATTAATGAAAATTTCAAAAAAATGGCAAAATCTATTCTTAGCTGTTGTTGTCCTTGGTTTATTAGGTATGAACACTATTTTATTTGCTAATAGCAATATTAAAGCTGCCCCACCAGCAACTGGTTTATGGGTAATTAGTGATCAACAAATCATTGACAATGAAGACATAATTATTAACGGTTCAATCAATATTTTAGCTACTGGTGAACTACAAATAGTAGATTCTACAATTGCAATATATTCAAATGAAACTTTTAATTCAAACATAAATGTCGCTGGATCACTTCTAATTGACAATAGCACAATTACTGTTTCTAATGGTTTCAATTACACCATAACAGCTCAAATAGGATCAACAATATCGATCATCGATTCTGATGTTAATAATTTTCTGTTTTCAAGCTCAGGAACGGATATTAATATTATAGATAGTTTCTTCAGTTATTACACACAATTTGATATATCTGATTCTACTGATGTATTAATTACAGGTTCTGATTTCTCATTAGGTGATGATATTATCACAGTAGATGATGCAGGAACATTAAATCTGGTAGATAACTCATTTGAAGATAAAGGCATTGAGGTATTTGATCCAGCAAATGCAGCTATTGAATACAATACATTTGACATTCCAGTTGATGAAAATAGTTTGTATGTCGATGACGGAAATAATGTTAACATTTCACATAATATCTTCTATTTTGGAGATACAGCTCTGAAAGTTGACTACGTGGATGCTTTAATATACAATAATTCGTTTGGAAATTCTAATGTTGCATTAGAATTAAGTCATGCTTTAAGAAGTGTGGTTACAGAAAATATTTTTGATAATGTTGTTGATACTTGCATATTTCTTGATGATTCAGACCTTGTAGATGTTATCAATAATCAATTCAATAATAGCGAATCAGCTATATACAACTATAAATCCACTATTACTATAGATGATAATATATTTTTCAACCTTGCTAATGGAATCGAAAT
>JAEORJ010000186.1 GCA_016840945.1 Candidatus Gerdarchaeota archaeon | reverse complement strand
CAAGGAGTTAAGATTGTCGATATTTCAGATATACAAAATCCCTATTTGATAGGAGAATTTAATTCTAGTGGTGGAGCTAACCAAATTTGTTCATATGAAAATTATGTATTTCTAGCTGATGGGTATGATGGCTTTAAAGTATTTAATATTGGTAATATCTCAAAT
Source organism: Candidatus Gerdarchaeota archaeon (assembly GCA_016840945.1). The sequence goes on along the minus strand of JAEORJ010000186.1, from coordinate 2,620 downwards.
CCGAGTCTGATAAATACTGATGATACAAACTATATTAGTAAAATAGGTATTTTTGATGATACCATTTTTATAATTGAGGAGAATAGTGGACTTGCGCAATATTCTCTATCAGAGGCTATCAGTCCTAACTCGATATATTTTAATGGCAAAATGTTAGTAAGTGGAGTAGGATACAATGATGTTGCTATGTGTGATAATGCTTTATACACTTGTATTGATCACGTATTGTATTCTTATAGCTATAATGACTCGGGTGAACTCAACTTAGAGCACTCAATGATTGATGGTGTTTTTTATGATTTAGCTTTAGAAAACAACAGACTATATGCCAGTGGTGGGTGCGAACTACAAATTATTGAATTAGATACTTTGAATCGAATTGATTTTACAATCAGTGATACAGTTCTCATTGACATTGCTGTGAAAAATGGCTATATTTTTTTAGCTAATACTTGGATTGGTGATGATATTTTAATTTATAGTTTCCCCATCGATGATAATTCTAGAATATGGATGAAAATATTCATTCCAATAGGAGCTATAGGTGGATTATCATCTGGTTTGATAATCTTTGTTGTACTAAGAAACAAGAGAAAAGGCACAGAACCACATTAACCTTAGATAGTAGACTTAAAATACAATTACAGTTAGGAGAAGAAAATTATTGTTTAGTAGAGTTGGAAACTTGAAAATTCTATTATCTTATCTGAATGCTAATAGAAAATCTCTTTTCATGAAAGTTGTAACAATAGCTATAGTCACAATCTCAGTTTCATGTAGCTTTTTCTTTTTAGATTCGTTTCAACCACAATTTTCTCTTAGATATATGAATACAATCAAAGCAAAACAGAGTGATGCTATTCTATCCTTCGATTATTCCCTTGAAGATTACTTGGAAGATGGTGAGACTATTGATGAGTTGATTTATGCTGATATGCTTGCTAATAATTTTTCTTCCCAATTTGAAGAAACATTTGGAAAAAATACTCTTTCATTGATTTCTGTACAAAAAAGCACAAATGCTTTTTCGTATCTCGATGGTTATAACTCCACTCTTGCTATAGTTAATGCCAATAACCTTGCTCTTGAGCTACTCAAAGACTATTCTGTAGAGGAAAATTGCAGTGTTGGATTATTCGACGGAGGGATTCTTCTCTTAGAAGAGAATGTAATGAAATATTCTCCTGATAGTGCTCTCTTCAATGAAAGCAATCTCATTTTAAGTAATGGTTTCTCAGACATTGCTCAACACAATTTTTCGATAGATTTTCATGCCAAAGTTTTATGGGATTATGAATCCACTTTTTCACAAAATATCACGAAAATAATCGGAGAAACAAGTTGTGCCATAGTTGTTTCTGATGCAATTTTCAAGGATTATTTGATGTTTGTTAATACCTCAACCTCGCTTTTTGACATTTCCTCTAGTGTCTACCTTGATATTGATTATTCAACAATAAGCTTTAATGATCAGTCTATTCTCAAAGAACAGCTCTCGCAATTTGTTACTTTTGCTCAAGGTTTTATTCTTGGTGAGTACTCATTATCTGCTGAGTTTTCTTATGAGTTAAATTTCCTGTCCTTTCTAAATGAGTTAAGAGATGTTTTAATTATTATCTATGTTTTAATCTTGATCTTTACCATTCCAATAATTCTTTTTTCCTTGCTTATTCTCCTTTTCAGTAATGATTTCTTTGCTAGGAAGCGTTCTAAGCTTTTCTCATTTTATTATTCTAAAGGCTCCTCTATTAGACAATTGTTTTTAATTGTCTTTTCAGAGAATATACTAGCATTGTTCTTAGCTCTTGTGTTTGGTATTGGACTTTCTTTACCATTTACAAAGTTGATGGTCAATTATCCAAACTTTTTAAGATTTCAAGAGGTAGCAATGTTCCAAAGCAATTATTCATTTACTATTAATCCTTTCAACATTTTCTGGATTGTACTGATTGTTGCTATTTCAGGTTTACTTTTGGTTTTGATTGATCTGAAACCCATCATTTCTCAAGAAGTAACTCAAAAAGAACTTGAGACTGAAGATGATTTTGAGCAAAAAATTGCTTCTTGGAAAAAGTTTTATTTTGACTTTCTCCTACTAATTGCTGGTCTTGGTATACTGTTATTTGAACGGATTCTTCAATCTTTAAGAGATGATTTCATAACACAGTTTTTTGTCTATTTCATTGGCATTCTTGTGATCATCGTTGCTATGGCGTTGTTATTTTTACGATTTGCTCCAAATTTTCTATCATCAACAGGTAATTACCTTTGGAGGAAAATTGGAAGCTTCTTTTCTTTCATAACCCGATTATTTAAAACACGTAAAAAAGCTCTTGCAAGAAATATTCTGTCATTTGTTTTGTGTGTTTCTTACCTTTTAGCACTTGTTCAGATGGTTTCGGCGATCGACCACTTTAGCACTGAGCAAGCATACTTTACTGTTGGTGCTGATGCTCGTATTGATTTTAGCTCTGAAAGTAATATTACTGCAGTATCCTCTGCTCTTCCCTCTACCATTCATTCGACTGAAATTACAAAACTACATTTAAAAAATCATTTGTTAGGTGATCGTTTAACATTTTATAGCATTGATACTGACACCTTCCTTTCTGTAGCATAT
>JAEORJ010000018.1 GCA_016840945.1 Candidatus Gerdarchaeota archaeon | reverse complement strand
AATTAACATAATTTTTATTAGCTAGAAAAATTAATTGAAATGAAATGTCAAACGATTCTTTTTGTTCCGGAAAATATACTATAGCATCATTAACTCCTACAATCTGCCAATTGATGGATGTACAGAAACCAAATATTTCTGAAGCACCAGTAATTAAAGAAGTAATCGATTTTACTGAAAAAGTAGTTAAATCAAAAATAGATAAATGTTTGATTTATGCACCAGATGCCTTAGGTCTAAATTTTTACAATAAGTATAAAGATAAATTTCAACCTGTAGAAGAATATACCAATTTTAGTGTAGACTTGTGTTCTATTTTTCCCCCGAAAACACCTGTTTGTTTTGCTTCTATGTTTACTGGAGCAATGCCTGACGTTCATGGAATAAAAGAATATACAAAACCGATTTTAAAATGTGAAACAATTTTTGATTCATTTATAGCTGCTGGTAAAAAAGTAGCTATTATTGCTGTAAGAAATTCAAGTTTAGATATAATCTTTCAAGAACGTAAACTTGATTATTATTCAGAAGAATATGATCCAGAAGTAATTGTGCGCACAATGGAATGTTTAGTAGAAGATGATTATGATTTACTAATAGTTTATCAACAAGAATATGATGATGCATTACATAAAACCTCACCAGAAAGTGAAGATGCCTTAAAAGCTGCTGATAATCATATATCCCAATTTGTAAAAGTAGCTAAATTAGTTGAAAAAATATGGGAGAAATATAATCATATGGTCATTTTTACACCTGACCACGGAGCTCATTTTGATCAAGAAAAAGGCATTGGTTTTCATGGAGATAATATCCCTGATGATATGCTAATTAAACACTTCTACACAATAAAACCAGGTGTATGAAACGAACGTATCAATTTTCACTTCTTTATTATCTTAGATTTCAACCTCTCATAACTTTAGAAATTGACTGATAAGCTCTATATTTAGTTAAATCAATAATTAATCATTGATTAGTTCAATTTTGAATCCTCACATCCATATATACTCCAAACTGCATATGGTAGATCCTAAAAGCTATAACAAACAGAAGGACTTTTTAGTCCTTCTTTTATGCTTATGAAAATTTTTTGATATTTTCTTGAAAAAAAGATTAAAATAATTGAGAGAAGGATTATGTTCCTTCCCATCAAATTATTTTTTGCCTGTCTTGCTTGGAATTTTATTGACTTAGTTTTGGAGTTTTTGAACCGTTAGTAGGAATTTCTCCTTTACCTTTAGTTGTTCTTTTCTTTTTATTGTGCATATATTCCTTAATGGATTTGATATAAGCTTTATAATACTGTGATTGATTTAACAACCATTTCCTAACTGCTGGTCTAAAAATTCTAGCAAAAACTCTTGCTACTCTATAATATTTTTTGACATCTTGTAAATAATCATCAAAAGTATGTCTTTGATAGTGGAGTAATTCTTCACTCTCGATAGTATCCATAAATCCACAGTGAAATGGTTTTGTACCAAATGCTTGTTCTGGAAGAGCTCCTATACCCATCATATTCAAAATCGTTCCAACATAATCCTTGTATGAAACTCTGCATTCTGAACCACCTGCGATATGCAAGGTTTTTCCCCAAACCTTGTCACTTTCTGCAGCATTAACCATTGCATAACCTGTATCTAATGTATGACACATTTCAATTGGAGTGTCTAACGGTACCTCAAACATTAATGGATCTGTTCCTTGATCTAGCGGGGGTATTGCAGCAAATCTAAAAATCACATAATTGATATCTGCTTCATGAATCATTTTTTCACATTTGATTTTATGGCGAGCATAATGATCATGAGGACTTGGATTCATCTGATCAGATATTTTAATAATATAATCAAATCCTTTAGCTCGTATATCGCCATAAATTGCTACTGATGAGCTAAAAATTAATTTTGGTTGTATTGGTTGTTTCTTAATTGCCGTTATAATATTTCTAGTGCCACCAACATTTACTGGTTCTGCTATTTCTGGTCGATTATTGGCTAAAGGTGGAATTATAGCTGCTAAGTGAATAACAACATCAATATCTTTTACAGCATTTTCGACATCATTTATCTTTCGTAAATCTCCCCAAATTATTTCCATTTTTGATTGATATTTTCTGAATTTCATAGCTTTTCTTTTATTCGCTCGAGTAGGTATATCAAAGCATCTTATTTGATGATCTCTTTTAATTAATTCTTTTAATGTACTAGTTCCAACATTACCAAATGCGCCTGTAAGTAAAATTTTCACTTTTACATGCCTCCATTGATTTGCCATCTGTTTTTTGAAGGTTGACTTTTATTTTGTGACTGTTTCATCGTTGCTATTTTTGTGCATGTAAAAAAATTGGGTTCTTTGAAAAGCCCTTTTTACACCACCAGATTGTTGGTATAAATAATATTACTCAAATAACTAGCAATTGAAGCTAATTTTCTATATTTTTTATTGGTGGTAATTTATATCTTTCAAGGTAAATTCTTAATGGATTGGGCCATATAAGTTAGACCTCTAACTAATAATAGCTCAAGGTTATATATAAACGTTAGTAAAAATACCATAAAGAGAATTTTAGGAAATTTAATAATAAATAGTTAAAATGATGTATATAAAGAAGTGAATATCATGATAACAACTACTGTTGGTAAAAGGGGGAAAGTTTTTACATTTGATGATTTTTCAACAGAAACCTACTATTGTCCCACTAATGTCTATGTTATCAATGGTAAAAACCATATCTTCATTTGTGATACTTTTTTAGGTCCAGAATCAATGGTTGGAGTCAAAGAATTCATCAATGAGCATTTTAAAAACAAGCCTATAGTTATATTCAATTCTCATTATGATTATGATCATCATTGGGGTAATTGTGCTTTTGAAGCAGAAATGATTCTTAGTCATAAGCTTTGTAAAGAAATAATCGAAAAACAAGGAGAAAGCGATCTAGAGAAATTTAAAGAATGGTTAAGGGGCAATGTCAAAATTATTTTGCCGACAGTCGTTTTTACTAAAGATTATCATTTTAAAGATGAAGGGGTATATTTTTTCCATTCGCCAGGTCATACAGAAGATTCTTCTAGCTGTTATGATGAAAAAGATAAAATCCTATATGCAGGCGATAATGTTGAAGAACCAATTCCTTACATTCGTTCTAATTTAGCAGGAGTACAAAAGTATATTGCAAGTTTAGAGCATTATCTGACATTTGATTTTGATACTCTTATTGTTGGTCATGGTTCTATTGCTGATAAAAAGCTTTTACAAGCTAATTTAGATTATTTGAAGGCTTTTCCTAAATTGAATGAACCAATAAATCTTGAGAAAAACGGTAGAACATTTTACATGACTCATCTCCAAAATCTTTCTACTTTAGCTGAAGAATTAGTCAAAGATGGAGATTATAATGACGCCATAACATATAATCAAGAAATTATTGATTTAGGATCAAAACATAATTTAATTGAGAATGAAACAATTGAAAGATTTGAAGGAAAAATCATAGAAATAAAGAAGAAAATAATTGAATAATTAATATAAATAAATTGTAGTTGGGAGAGTTATAATGAAAAGAAAAAGTTTAGCAATATGGTTGATTGTAATATTAACTCTATCTTTTGCCCTAACGTTATCCTCTATTTTTTTAATAAAATATGTTAATAAAAATAATCTATCATTTACAGATGAAGATGTCATAATTACTATTAATGGTACTCTTGCTAATTTCCACGCTAGATATGCTTTAGAAAATCATGATACCATAACTTCCTATACTATTACTTTACCTTTTGCCATGAAACCTTGGGATATTAATCTAACAATACAAGGTGAATCAATTAGTTATTCTTGGACAAAAGCACAAATCAAAGATGAAGCTGAAATTTTCGATGCTATTAGATTTACCGTTAATATTCAAGAAAATGAAAAACTAAATGTTGAAGTAACCTATAATAGAGATTTTGAAACTTTTTGGGAGAATGGTACTGAATTTGGATTATATAGATACATTGTTGGTTCAACTAAAAGTTGGGGTGAACCATTGGATTTTGCTCATTTCGAATTATGGAAACAAGATAATTCAACAAAAGAGCTTTTAGAATCACGAGATTACACTAATTGGATGCCCATTGAAACTTTTCTTTATTTCACTTTTGAGATCTACTAGCAAATTTCTTCTTCTTATAATTTTAGGCACAATGTCTATAGAATAAACATTATTAATAACCAAAATCACACATTTAGCATGGACCAAAAAGGATTCCCATATTTGAGAACTGCTCTCACAAGTTTTGGCTATTTTACCAATAATTTAACTTGGTCAGTGTATAATCTCTACGTACCAAGTTTTTTAGCTATGAATTTTACTGAGATTTTTGGTGAAGATGCCAAAGTCATCTATACTTTAGTAGCATTTGTCATGATTTTGGATAATGTTGCATCCATTATCATTCAACCTGCAATTGGTCATATGTCGGATAAAACGTGGATTCCCAAATTAGGTCGAAGAATGCCTTTTGTTATTATTGGTATTCCATTAGCAGCTTTCTTTTTTGGTTTGGTAGGTTCTTTTAAAACGACTTTATGGGTACTAATCATTGCCATTTGTGGATTTAATATCTCTATGGCTTTTTACAAATCACCTGTAATGAGCCTTATTCCTGATACTTTGCCTAGAGATTATCGAAGTCAAGGATCTGGAGTGCTTAATGTTGTAGGTGGAGTAGCAAGTATAACAGGTCTAATTATAGTTACAAGTTTAATTGACACCCCTTATTCTTTCTGGTCATGTTCTATTTTTATGATACTTTGTCTGCTTATTTTAGTTTTTAATGTAAAGGAGAAAAAAGATGCTGATATTGAAAAAAGTGATGAGAGGATTAATCTATTTCGAGCTATTCGAAATACCTTCAAAGAAGGAAATAAAGCTTTAATTGTAATGCTATTTTCAATTTTCACACATACCGCGGGATATACTGTCGTTGAGACTTTCATTAAACCTTTTACTGAAGAAGTGTTACATTTTCCGGAAAAAACCTCAGGCTATATTTTAGCAGTCTTTGTTGGAATCTCAATAATTTTAGCCATCCCAGCTGGTCTGATAGGGCAGAAAATTGGTGCTTTAAATGCTTGTATAATGGGATTAATAGGGTTCATTATCGCAATGATTCCTTTAACGATTATTAGCTTGACAGCTCCAAATATATTAGCTGAAATTCTAACCTTAAATCTCTACCCAGTTGTTACGTTTAAATTTACTACAATAATTTATGGTTTACTGGTCAGCTTATTAGCTTTTAGTTGGTTGGTTCTTTCAATAAACTCAATTGTTGTTATATGGAATATGGCTCCAAAGAGAAAAACAGCAACCTATACAAGTTATTTTTATATTTTTATTCATTTAGCAGCAGTAATTAGTCCATTAATCGCAGGAAGTTTATTCGATTTATTTAGGAATGTCACAAAGAAAATGGGTTACACGGGAAATTCTGGTTTAGAAATAATGTTTCTTTATGTAACTGTTTGTTTCATAATTGCTTTGGTTTTGGCCATTATTGTTAAAGCTATTAGAACAAAGAATCTTAGAGAGATGCATGACACAGATGAGTATATTGTAAAACGGTTTGAAGACAAAGAATACCCACTGATGTATTTACCAATGTTATTATTTGGTTTTGGCTTACGACAAGAAAAAGCTTTATCTGAACTTAGAAAAGCGCAAAATAAAGAAAGAAAAGAGCTTAAAAGTAAAATTCGGATTTTACGAAAGGAAATACGCAGATTAAGATTTTCTGATGTTACCGATGATTCATTGGATGACTTAATGACTAGATTAAACTCCATGAAAAATCATCGGGAAACCAGCAAAGAACTAAAGAAAGAACATAAAGAACAAAGAAAAGAATTGCGTGAAGACATAATTAAAGAGAAAATTACTAAGAAAATAATTGATGGAACTGAAAAGTCCAAGAAAGAAAGTACTGATAAAAATTAGTAAAGAAATATTAAGCAGTATACTCCTCTATACTTTATTGGTGGTTTTTTGCCTTGGAAAAAGATGATTATGCAATAATAATCGAAAACTTGGTTAAGAAATATGATGACGTAATTGCGGTAAATGATATCTCCTTAAAAATTAAGAAAGGAGAGATTTTTAGCTTTCTTGGACCAAATGGCGCTGGTAAAACTACAACTGTAGAAATTCTTGAAGGAATACGTAAGAAAACAAGTGGTAGAGCTTTTGTTTTAGGTAAAGATATTGATAATAGAAAAGATCTTGAAGAAATTAAAAAAGTAATAGGCACACTACCACAAGAATTTAGCACTCATGATAATTTAACAGTTTATGAAAATATTCGTTTTTGGGCGAGAATGTATCCAAAATCAATACCAGCTGACGAGCTAATAAAATTAGTTAATTTAGAAGATAAACGTAAAACAAAATATAAGAATCTTTCAGGGGGATTAAAACGTCGACTTGGAATAGCAATAGCTTTAGTTAATGATCCAGAATTGGTTTTTTTGGACGAACCTACAACTGGTTTGGATCCTAGAGCTCGACGAGAAACTTGGGAGGTAATTGAAAATCTCAAACAACAAGGGAAAACCATTTTCTTAACAACCCATTTTATGGAAGAAGCTCAAATTTTATCTGATAATGTGGCTATTATTCATAAAGGAAAAATTTGTGATATTGGAACCCCTACTGAATTAATTGATAGATATGGCGGAGACAACAAAATAATTGTACGTTGTAATGATCAAACTGCAACTGATCAAATCCATGATTTATTATTTGAGATGGGTCCTATGGTGAATAAAGATGGAGATGTGGTCGTTTCTGGTAAAAAAGGCAGTATCTCAAAAGTTGTTGATATCCTAGATGAAAATAATGTTCACTATTCAGATATTATAACCCAGAGACCAACATTAGAGGATGTTTTTCTTTCATTAACAGGTGAAGCTTTAATCATAGATAAAGAGGTAAATAACAAAGATAAGACGTGAGTGAATAAAATTGAAAGAAGAATCCTTTTTCAGAAAAATCTATTTTAGTCTAAGAAGAATTTGGTCAATTATCTTTGGAACAGCTGCTGATTGGATGCGAACAGGACCAGCAGTATTTTTTACTTTCATATATCCAATTATTATGATTCTCTTATTTGGTTATATCTTTGGTGCAGCACCTTCTGATAGCTATTATTCACTATATTATTTTAATGAAGATACCTATGCAATAGGTGATCAAGAATTTTCTTATAATCCCGCAAGTCTGCTATTACAAGATTTAGGTTTAAATAATGATACTTTAAGTGATAAATTGAATCTAAAATTAGTGAAAGCAAATTATAATTCAACAGCCATGTCTGTAGAAGATTGGATGAAATCAAAAGCTATAGCGTATATGATAGTTATACCTTCTGGATGGTCCGCAGCGGTAAATGAATCAAAAGTTAATGCTACTGCTCCAGTAGCAAATATTCATTATTATTATGACCCTTCTTATACTAGTTCCTTTGAAATTCAAAGCATAATTCAAAATATCCTGGCTGAAATGAATCTCGAAGAATTTGGCATTCCAACATTGATCCAAATAGACACAATGACTACTCCTGAAAGGGAATCATTGAATTATATTGATTTTTATGTTCCTGGTATCATCATGGTTACAATTTCAACTTCAGGTATGATGGGAATGGTGAGTATTATAACTACTGAACGACAAACTGGTATGATATTTAAGATATCTTCGACACCAATTAAAAAATGGGAATGGGCTTTAGCTCATGAAATTTGGCAAGCTATTATTGGGATAGCTGTAGCAATACTAACTATTTTGACAGGTTGGATTGCTTTTGGTTTCAATCTAAAGACAATACATCCATTAATGATACCCATACTTATATTTGGTTCTATGACTTTTGCAGGATTAGCATTAATAATAGCACGATTTGTTAAAAGACCTGAAGCTGCTATGGCTGCAACTATGTCATATGTTTTTCCACAGATGTTTTTATCGGGGGCTCTATTTCCATCTGAAATGATGCCAAATTATCTATTGATTATTGCTAAATTCTTTCCTTTGAATTATATAGCTGAAGCTATGCGTGCGATAATGTTGGAATCAACTTTTCATAATGTTTGGGTGCCTTTCGGTATAACTGTTGCTATGGGGTTAGGATTCTTTATACTTGGATCTCTGATAACAATTTGGAGAAAGGACTAGGAGGTTAAAACATGACAAACAATGAATCGACTAAACAATCTAAATTTAAGAATTCAAAATTCTATATGGCATTAAAACGAATAGGTGCTTACGTTTCTGCTTCCTTCATTGATTTTAAAAGATCTCCCCTTACAATATTCTTTACGATTGCATATCCAGTTATTCTGATATTATTATTTGGGGCAATCTTCTCAGATTCAAATGTTTCATCTGCAACTTATACTTTGTATTATCAAAGTGGTGGTGATGAGGGTTTCTACATTAGTCCAATAGAGCATTTAAATCTGACAAATAATTTAGTCATAGCTCTAGATTCACTCGAGAGAAATGATAGCACACCAATTTTCAATCTCAAGTCAATCCCCTATAAAGATGAGAATAATCAAACAATTGATCCTGGAAAATACCTTGATGAGGTTGAAGGATATATAGCATTGATAATACCAAACAATTTCACTCAAGAAGTTCTATTTAACCCTCCAGCAAATGTAACAATTATATTGGATGAAAATTCAGAGAGTGCAAGTATTGCTCTTGAAATAGTAAATAGTGTCGTTTATTATTTGAATTACCAGACGGCTGGATTCAATGAAACAAAGATTGGTATGGACACTATGAATATTTATCTAGAAGAAGAAATAGAATATTTCGAATTTCTCATTCCTGGAATAATTGGAGTAGCAATAATGAACAATGGTGTCATTGGTACATTAAATCGTTATACATTCTTTGATAAAAAAGGCTTTTTTAGGAAACTATCTTCTTCACCTATGAAGAAAAATCAACTAGTTTTAGGCGAAGCTACTTGGGTGCTAATTCAAGGTTT
>JAEORJ010000185.1 GCA_016840945.1 Candidatus Gerdarchaeota archaeon | reverse complement strand
GCTCGATTATAACATCTTTTTGTAGGTTCAAGATACAACGTAGAAAATAACTGAGCCTGTTCAGAATTATTAAGGGTTTAGCTGATAGTTCTAATTACGAAGCCCTTGAAAGATTCGTATTTAATACAATCAGTTTAACCCGTTCCCAACACGGTGGAGTTAAAAAATCTTACATATTGTAGTTTTAAATAAATTGAATAAATGGTGTTGAATAAATATAGTAATGGAATTAATATCTTTAATTGTCTTTTTACAATTCTTCTAGTTTCTTGATTACTTCGCTACTCAATGTCTCAATCAGCTTAACAGCCTCATTGGTTCTTATTATTCGATCATGTAGAAGTCTGTAAACCATAGAGTAATTATTAATCGAATTGTTTGGTAACAATTCTACAAGAGTCTCAAAACCCTTTAATGTAAGTTGATATCCTATCGGGTGAATTTTGATGATATACCCATCTCGTAAGAGTGAGTCTATAGTCGAAATAATAAACTGATTGTTTCGTGCTATATGACTGTTGGAGATTTGCTTACGAGTGTGCTTGTTTAGTGCTATAGCCGATAGGATTTCTAATTCACCTTTAAGCACATTGTAGCCTCTGTTTTTGGAATGTATATATTTTTTATAGCATCACTATTATGTACCCATTAGAAGTTAGAAATTGGTTATTCGATAGTAAAAATTTGGTATAAAATAAAATCAGTTTAACCCATTCCAAACACGGGGTATGATTCTCAATTTAAAAAATACATTCTGTAGCTATATCTGTGTGTGATAATAGTCGTACAAAATATTATTAAAACTCGATAATATGGTAATTATATAAATGTCGGGAATTTATTTTGTTGGCATCTCAGGAGGCAGAAATGAGTATTGAATCAAAAGACTTTTTAGCTGGTTTTTTAATGGGCGCTGCGATTGGTGCGGTGGTTGGTATTGCCTACGCTCCGAAATCGGGCAGGGAAACCAGGGCATTATTGAAAGAGAAAGCTGAAGAGGTTGCGGAAAAAGCTAGGGAAACCGCCGAAAAGGCAATGGAAGCAGCTGAAAAGGCAACACAAAATGTTCTTGCGGTAGAGAGAAAATTAGAAAAGAAGCTCGGTAAATGAAAGGCTGAGTGGTAGATTCTAAAAATATTTTTCTCGTTCCCAACACGGGGAGTTTGAAAATTTCCAAGATATAAACCATATATTGACAAATGATATAAAGAGAGTATAATACTTGGTACTTTATGTGAAATAGACTCAAATGAATGGACTTGGGTAGCTGATGATGGATGTTAGAAGGGTAATCGAATCGCTGATTTGCGAAGGTTGGTGTTCTTCTTGGTTTAAGAGAATCCTTTTTAAGGAGGAGCGTTATGTTTGTACGTTTGGCTACTGCGAATATAGAAACCAATAAATTGCAAAAAGGAATAACTATATGGAATGAGAAAGATATGCCTTTGATGAAATCCGCAAAAGGTTATCGTGGAGCATATCTACTTACTAACCAAGGAAAAGGCACTGTTATTTCAATGACTCTTTGGGACAGCCAAGAGGACGCGATTGCAGATGAACAAAGTTCACTTCATCGGGAGCAGGTAGGTATGTATAAAGATTTGTTAATAGGAGAACCCACCAACCGATATTATGAGATCAGTGCCAAGGATGAAATAGACTAAACCTACCGTCCAAAATGAACAGGAAGAAATTGAATGCTGGGGGAACAAGTGGATATTTGGGAATATGAAATAGAAACAGAACGAGCTATTACTGGGAAAACAAAGTCACAGATCATGGAGAGTCTTAAAAAAAGGGGACAAGATGGATGGGAACTGGTTTCCGTTCATCCTGTAACTATGTGCAAGCAAACGGAGGATTGGTATATATACAAACGGCATGTGCAACCATGAAGATTAGTAATCTCTTCAGATGACTAAAGTCTACTCTGGGCAAAATATCCTAGGTTAGAATAAATCAGTTTAACCCATTCCTAAAACGGGGAGTTGTAGAATTACAGAGGTGGGCATAAAAACAATCAAAGAATAATTACAAATGCTGATGCGCTTTTTTCATTGCCTCTTGATCTAATTCTGAATGTAGATTTTTAAGTTGTTTAGACAATTGTTTAAGCTCTTCATATTGTCGGTCATTGTCTAAAACTACATCTATTAATCTTGAATATTTAGTATAATCGTCAGTGCCTCTTGAATCCAATATTTTTCTTGATTCCTCAACTATCCATTCGTAAGATTCATCTTTTTTCATTTCTTCTTCGTATTCTTTCTCTAGTAATTTTTCCTCTAAGTCCATTTCTATAATTTTCTCTTTATTGACAAACAAGATGTGATAGCACCCGATTAGAAGAAAAAGTACCCCACTAACCATTACAAAGATCGGAATTATTATCAGGAAATCAAATAAATAATAGCCAACTAATATCCATATGCAACTTATTGCTACACACAATATTAACGCCAAGGGTCTAAGTAATGCTCCTTTTTTTATAAGCGTGTTTAAACCCATAAGGGTAAAAAATAATTTTGTAAATGGTAAAACACATAGTAAATAGGTAATTAATATCATATTATTTACCTCCAGGTATTTCGAAATTGTTGTTTACTTGTGATTTGGTAACAATCATAGTCATCACGATGATATCTGTCAATAGTGAAGTAATATTCTATGTTTGAGGATAATCTAAACAATATTCAGTTAAACTCCCTAACCACACACAATAAAAAATATTAATTAAAGGGTAGGGGTGTTTCCTCGTTCTGATTTTCTTATGTGTAAACTAAATCGCTCCTACGAAAATTATTTAAATTTCAATGATAATATTATGTTTAGTTGGAAATTTAAAAAACAACACTGAGATCACACAAGGATTTCCACAAGAATACCCCCATATTACTCTGAGTTTTCCCTAAGATCTTCAAACAGTTTGAGCTATAATAAAGTTATGTGCTATTACATCTCGATTACCGTAAGAAAGATTGATATTGAAAGCAGGTTTGACGCTATTTTCTCTAATAGTGAATCTTATCTTCCAGCATATAGTGTTTCTGCTTTCTCGTATCCACTAATACCAGTAATAAGTGATGACAATCCAGAATCTATAGTGCTCTATCACTGGGGATTGATTCCTTTCTGGGTAAAGGACGTTCAGGCTTCAATCAAGATAAGACAAAGGACATTAAATGCCAGGGC
>JAEORJ010000184.1 GCA_016840945.1 Candidatus Gerdarchaeota archaeon | reverse complement strand
TTTCCCAGGTAAAATGGACTCTAATAAAATAAGCTATGAAATTCGGAATAAGCCAACTGAAGATATAAACTTAAAGACGTCAGCAACTTCAGATGCAAAAACAGGATATGCTATTATTGTGGGTATTTCAGATTATCCTGGAACTAATAATGATTTAAGCTATTGTGATGATGATGCAATTGAGGTTCGGTCAATGCTTATAAATGATTATAACTTTGAATCATCAAATATCATATACCTCCAAGATTCGAGTGCTACAAGAGACGCTATAAGCATTGCTTTTGATACAATTGCTGTCCAAGCAGATCCAAATGATGTATTCTTTTTTTATTATTCAGGTCATGGGGGTACTGAATTAACAACTTCAACCTATTCCTATAGTCTTAGCTCCCCACATAATTATCCTAATAATTATAATCAATACTGGAGTATAACTCATCTAGGAGCAATAGAAATGCAAGTGCATTTCAGTCGGTTAGAAACAGCAAATTATAATGATGCGGTATATGTCGGTGATTCAGATGGATATGATGATTATTTTTGGGATTTGTATGCAGGGCAATATCCTTCTGGATTATATTCAGAATGGATTCCTCTACTTTCTGATGGACAATTAGTCATTAATTTATATTCTGACGGAATGTACACAGATTGGGGATTTGAGATTGATAGTTATCAAGTACGAACACCAGCTAATCCCCAATATTTATGTCCTTATGATTCGATATCAAATGAAATTTATTATTACTTTGATTATTTGTTAGATTCGAAATTGGACGCTTTACCTTGTGCGGAAAAATATGTTGTAAGCGATTCATGTAATAGTGGAGGAATGATACCTGAATCTCAATCTGCAGGGAGATTCATTATAACGGCCTGTGATAATTATGAATCTAGTATTGAAGATTCCGGAAGATCAAATGGCTGTTTTACTTATAATTTCTTAAATGCATTAGATTTTGCTACTGATTCTGATGAAAACGGTGTTATATCAATGGAAGAAATATACGATTACTCTTATTCAACAACCGCATCAAGATCTTCAAACTTAGGATATACACATCATCCACTAGAATATGATGGTATTACAGGTCCTGCCATTTTACAACCTGCTTTAACATCAATGAACTTTAACACTATTGGAAATCAATTAAATTATTCTTATAACTTACACGGAACGGGAAGTCTTGAAAATTTAAATTTAATAATTTATTATGCTAATTCTAGCGGATTATTCAGTAAAACACAAAATATTATATCTAATTCCGCAACATCTACCGGTTTTGGACTTCAAAATAATATTACGGATATTTCAGGATTAACAGGAATACTTTCAATCGAAATAAAAGCTGAAATTCAAGGGAATGAATTAATTACTCTAAATCGTGAGTTTTCTAAGGATGCTGATGGTGATTTACTAACAGATATTGAAGAATATTATCAAGGTACTAATATGAATTTAGTTGATAGTGATTCAGATCAATTAGATGATTATGAAGAAGTAATGATCTATTTTTCAAATCCTTTAGATCCAGATAGTGATGATGATGGATTAAAAGATGGATTGGAAGTGAGTTATGGGACAGAAGTATTAGATCCTGATACTGATGGAGATGGTACTTTAGATGGTATGGAAGTTGATCTTGGATTAGATCCTTTAGATCCTCGATCTTCAATGCTTACAATTGTATTAAATATTAGTGGTGTAGTGGTTTTGGTAGTTGTTGGTACTTATACAACTCGGGCTACTTTAATACATTCCAAACAAAAAAAGAAAGACACAAAGAAACTTGGTGGGACTTTCAAAATTAACGGAGTTCCTGAAAATTATAATAGTCTCAGAGTTGAAGAAACTGAGAGACAAATATCAAGACAACCTTATGGATATTATAACAGGTCTATATATAAACAGACACCACAATATGGCGGAATTCCAAGAACAATAGATACAGCACAAAGAGCTTTTATAAATGATTTTATTCAAAATCAATTACCACGACCTTATTCGAAAGATTCAATTCAAGGAAAGAAAGCATTAGTAATTGGAACTTTAGCTCTTAAGGCTCTTAATAACATGAATATTGATGATGCCGTGAATTATATTTTAACAGCATTAAAAATGGGAGTACCAGAACCGTTGAATAGTCAATTTAAAAAATTACTTCTAACTGCAATAGATCAAGGTTCTATACCAAATTCCGGAAATTTTCAATTCAATAGACAAGATTCTCAATATTCTTCCTCAAATCTAAATTCAATGAATCAAACAAAAATATGTCCCAATTGTGGTGGCATTACCGATTCAAAAAACAAATTCTGCACAAATTGTGGGAGGTTAATCTAAATGACTGAAGCACAGTTACTACAAAATAAAAATTCAATAAAATTCTATGATATTGATAAACTTTACTTTCCAAAAATATGTCTAGTTTGCGGGAATAAAACAGAAAATACAATTAGAAAATCAATTATTGGTAAATTCACGGAAATTAAAAACAGGCGAAAAGATTATCATTTAAATGTTCCCGTATGTAATGAATGCATTAAGTATTCGCAAATTAAAAAAAATAAAGAATCAATGAAGATCATAATTCCTTCAATAATAGGATTAATCCTCTCTTTAGTCCTTTATTTCTTGACACTTTCTATATTGATAGGTATTGCAATTGTTTCATTCTCAACTATCGTTCCGTTTTTACTCTATAGAGCTAAAATGAGCAAGAAAATTGAAATCAATAAATATATTAAATTGAGTTCAAAATCTATTGATGCTAATTCCCTTGAAGATATTTTGGAATTAGAATTTCTAAATAGAAACTATGCTAAATACTTGAGTGAACTTAATTTGGAACAAAATACCAATCTTACTAAAGTTGAAGGATTTAAACCAAAGCATATTCAAGGAGCAACAAATTCTATTACATGTCATAATTGTAAAGCATCAGTGCCAGCCGATAAAAAATTCTGCATTAACTGTGGAACCAAATTAGAATTAGGTAATCAAAAGGAACAAATAAAAAACATAGATTTATCATCCAATCCAAAGTTTAAACAAGAACCTGTTGTAAAATCTAATCAAGAAATAGCAACAAATATCATTAAAAGTCAAGATTCTATATCAGGTAATTTAAACCAAACTCAGGAAGTGAACGATTTTAATCTAGAACTAACTTGTCCTCATTGTAATGCTTCAAATCCATCTAACTCATCATTTTGTGTTTTATGTGGTAAATCTATTATAGAATCTAAAAAACCATCTTTTAATATCGACCATACA
>JAEORJ010000183.1 GCA_016840945.1 Candidatus Gerdarchaeota archaeon | reverse complement strand
TTTTCAAAGCATCACTGCCTAAATTAAGCATAGCATTAGTTGTTGTAGCAGCATAGGTATTGTATAATAAGCCATTAATTGTTATTTGATAATAATTGATACCAGAACCTAATGGGTTATCAGCACCTGTCCATGAAATGGGTAAAATTTGTTCATTTGTATAATATGTTTCAGAATCGATTTTTGGAAGAGAAGGATCAGCTATTGAAATAGTTGGGTTAATGGTATCCCTCTTGATAGAAATACTATCAGAGTGGCTATTTCCAAGGATATCATAAGCTCGAACTTCAATTGAATAAATTTTATCAGTACTTAAAACAACTTCCATGATCATAGCTTCTGTAGTATCATAAAAAACGCTATCCAAATAAACATCAAAATAATCGATTGCTGTTAGACTATCACTAGCAGTCCAAACAACATCTAAATTAGTTACTTTTACTGCTGCACCATCAGCAGGAGAAGTAATAGTTATTTCAGGAGCTAAATTATCACGTATAACCATGATACTTGATTGTCCTTCTAAGAGAGTATCATCCACTGCTACAACAGTTATATTCCAAACACCACTATCAGGCAAGTAAACAGAATAGGATTCTTCAGTAGTATTTTCAACAAGTTGTGAACCATTTCTATAAATGCTATAGTGATTGAAATCAAAATCGGAATCAGTATTGTAATAAGTGATTTCAACATATTCTGAAGTGGTTGCATAATTATTAATTGGACTCGTGATTGTTACTTGAGGTGCTTTAACATCAAATTTAACAGTGATCCATTTTGTTTGAGTTATACCTGAAAAATCATACCCAATTAAAGTAATATTATTTTGACCTGGTTTAAGATACACAACTGCTTCTCTTTGCCCTGCACCTAATTTGTTCTTTAATACACCTTTAACATATAATTCAAAATAGTGTAATGATGAAAGATCATCTGTAGCAGACCATGTTAATAGGACATGATCTTGTGAAGAAACATAACCTGAACTTGGAGAAGTTATTGTTATTTGTGGAGCTCTTCCTTTACCAAAAATAAATATCTGTCCAAAATTATCTCCTACAGCTAATTCTTTGTAACCATCTCCATCGAAATCCTCAGAAACCATTGATTCACGATAACCTAAACTACTGCCAAAATCTCCAGACCAATTAAGATGGAAGGAGTATGATGAACCAGTATTAGTAACAGTTCCCATATAGAGGGTTCCATTATTTGCTCCAAAAATCAATTCATTTTTACCGTCATTGTTAATGTCTGTTACAATAGCTCCACCAGCAAATTGTGGATTAGCGGTACCATCATTTACCAATATCTCTAAAGGTGGACTTGGATTACTAAAGGTTGTACTATTATATATACGAAGATAGTTCTTACCAACCATTATTACTTCGTTACCAACAATATTGTCAACATCAGCGACAACAATTGTATGACCAAATTGATCTTCCATAGTTGCAGGAGGATCATTTGGCAAATCATCATTAGTATTATCTTGATATTTGGCAGTTGTTCTTTCAAATATTTGTAATCTTGTCAAACCAGCTGAATCATCAGCAGTTACTTGAGAATAAAACAATAATTCAGGTGTTACATCACCATCAATTTCCCCAACAGCAACATCATATATACCATAAACTGGTAATAAATTAAACTTAGGAACAAAAGGTGAACGTGGTGCATCTTGACTAAATGTGTCAGTTCCTGAGCTATATTTTAAGACATTAATTTTATCAGCCATATCACCAAATACTAAATCAGCAACAGTATTATTAGAAGCATCACCAATTGCGATATAACCATTGATCTGTGTAGTATGAGTGTAGATTATTTCACTGGTATCAAAATCAGAGGTAAGTGAATTCCAATCACTGAATCGAAGGATTGTAGTAGCTTTCCCAACAGCGTAGATCTCATCTTTACTATCATTATTAAAATCATAAGCAGCAACATCAGTTATTGTAAAGGTAATTTTTGATTGATGACTTGTTGTCCAACTAGCCCAAATCCTTTGGTAAATTCCATCTTTGTAATCAAAGATTGATAATAAATGATTATCACCTAAAACAGTTCTATTGGAACTTACGACAAGCTCTTTATCACCATTCCCATCTATATCAGCAGCAGTCATGAATGTACCGTTATTATATCCATAAGCACTTGATTTTACTTTTAGATTCTTCTCAACTACCATGTTAAAATTATTTTTAGTTTCTTCAGCAAAACTGATGTCTCCCCAAACATTAGGTCGTGTTCTAATATAGAATAAATTGGTTTCAATATAAGGCCAAGTAATGGCTGCGTTTTGTGTAGCATAATCATCTGTTACTTCAAAAGCAATACCAATTGTTTTTCCTGTACTGCTATCTAGTGCTGTGAATGGTATCTTAATTTCATATTGTCTATGATTGGTTACATTGTCAAATTCAGATATTCCAAAAGAAGTAGCTAGTAGAATATTATAGGTAGTTAATGTTGATCCTGGATTCGCCCAATCCAAGAGATACCAACTCTTTGTATTAGTATCATAACCTCTGAAAATTACATAATCATCAGTACTATTGGAAATGAAATATAGAGATCTATCGGCTGATGAAAAATAACCATTATGATCCAAATCAAAATAGATTGTGCATCCCCAGTCAGTTAAAGGACTGGCATCGATAAAATTCAAGCCATCTAAACCTATATACAAATTAGTATTATCATTTTGTAAAAATAATTTACCCGACATAGTATTACTATAATCATATAAATCATAAATTGCTGCAAAAGACCATTCGGAATTAAATGATTTAGAGCTAAAAGTTATGAGACCATTTATTGTCGGAGTAGTACTATTCCAAATGGAAAAAATTTCAGTAGGGTAAGCTATAGATGAATGAGCAGCAACATTCGTTTCATCTAGAAAATATAAATTTATAGTGAATCCTATTGATACTAGCAAGATGACTGCTAAACCATTGATTTTTTTATTGAGTTTAAACAAGAATATACGACCTTACTACCCTTAGTTATATATAAGCATTCTATATAATCTAACTACTGTAGAGCTTTTAAAAAGATTTTTTGCTAATTTTCTAAGGTTTTTGACCTTTTTCTTAAAAGATAATGCATTTTTTGAAGAAAAAATACTTAGAAAAAAAGGAGGAAATCAAAATTTAATAGTCATTTGTTTCCACTTTTTTTATCTCAGTATTGGTTGCTTCTCCACCTTTAACGAAAATCAAGAATATTAATGCAACTAAAACACAACCTAAAGCGAACGGATAAAGCGCCTTATATTTATTAACACCCCAATGCAGATGCGCAAGGAAGTCAAAAATAAATCCAACCACAATTGGACCAAGTATTGCTGCACTTTGATTAAAAGTGTAGTAGATACCAGTAAAAGTACTAACCTTATTTTCTGGACATAAACGCCAAACAATTGGAAAGGTATTAACAATAACACCCATCCAGAAGAAACCAACAATAGCCATCATAATTGCTAACCCAATTACACTCTTAAGTAAAATAACTACAAAAGAAATTAGAGTAAGGCTAACAATTAGGAATCCTAAACATAAATAGAGAGTTTTCTTTCGACCAAATTTCTTACCTATTAAGCCAGTTGGTACTGCTGCAATGATCATTGAAATTGGATAAACTAAACCAAGCAGTGGTGTCTTATCCATATCTAACCCATAATAATTAGTACCTAATAATGAAAAGAATGCTTCAATCGCTGCAAAACCTGAAAACCAGAAGAAAACAGCACAGAATAATAGCAGAAGACTAGTGTTCCTTCTAGAAAAGAATTTCTCTTTAGCAGCACGATTAGTTTTTCGATCGTGTCTAGTTTTATGGAAGGTTGTTTTGGTTACTTGGAGAGTAATTGGATCTAAATCGATTTTTTTATTAGTTAATTTAAAGAAGCTTCTACCTGTAGGAGTTTCTTTAACAGTCAA
>JAEORJ010000182.1 GCA_016840945.1 Candidatus Gerdarchaeota archaeon | reverse complement strand
TCTAACCATGATAAAACCAATTTATTACTCACAGTAGTTATTGAATGAGGTAAAGGTTTGCATTCAAGTAATGAACCACCCATATCACAAATTATTGCTACATTTTGATTGCCAATTAATCTTTGCCAATTTACACCTAGTATATAATTATAATGAGTCAAAAAGTCATATGTATCTTGAATAAAAGTTATTTTTACATTCCTTAAAACTCCAATAGGAATTTCGCTGCTTAATTGAAATTGTATATATGTTATATTCCCAACAAACAATTCAGTATGATCTAAATTAATAGCATCTGATTCAACTACTTGTACACTTCTAATTTTACTAAAAATAACAATTTCTTCAAGAACTGTTTTTACTTCACTACTGCTTTCAATCAATGAATTACTACCAACAAAATTGATATCCAATTGAACTTGAGTTGTAATTAAATGCAGATAACATAGAATACTTGCTGAAGCTATATCATTGAAAATTGCTTGTGGATAAATGGATGATTTTGTATTAGAGGTTAAATTACAATTATATGAAGTGATTTCTTTGTTAACTACTAATTCTTCACTTGTATTATTAGTTAAATTTTGATTAAAAAAAGGTACTTGAATAAGAGTGATTAGAATAATGCCAATTAGAAGATTATTGATATAATAATATTTTCTGATTGACATAATAACCTCAACTCATAATTTATTACTATTGTATTTTTACTCTTAAGTTATTGTATTCGAAAGCTTAATTTTCGAGTAAATGAAATAATAAAATGAGCGGAATCGATTCTTTACGGTTAGTGTTTTCATTTTATGAATACACTATCATTCGATACCGCTCTCATTTAACACTTCATTCATCGAATTCTTTTTTATAGTGATCATTTCAAATTAATCAATTTTTGTTAGAACAATTGGATTGATTTCGATAACTAGTCCAGTTGCATCTTCTATTACAATGTTATAACTGACAATCAATCCTTCAGGAGGAATTGTGAGATTGCCCAATGAGTTATTATTTATAAAGAAATCAACATACCATAAGCCGTTACGACAACCTATGTAAGTGAAATATTCACCAATTTCATCTAACCAACTTTGAACTTCTGGTATTGCTATAGCAATCGCATAAACTTCCTCACCTGTTAGATTATGTTCTTCTGGAATATTTATTTCGTAACTTAATACACTTGCAGTTGCGTCATCAATATCAATGATAGCATATTCATAGAAATTATAGGAATTCTCAAAGTAAACACTCCAAGTAGCGCAATATTCATTGTACCAAACAGATGTTCTATATTCAGTTAGATTTAGGAGAAATTCAGCAACTTCAGGCTCCAAAGAAGCAATCAAAATTACCTCTTCTTCTGTTAACTGAGGTTCATAGGATTGATCAATAGCTAATATATCCCCGGATAAATCATCAACATAGACTATTATCCAACTACCTCTGGTTTCATGATAAGCATAATACTCTACTACCCAAAAACCATCAAGAGAAGTAGAATTATAATATGGTTCATCATAGAAATCCACATAGCAATAATAGGTAGGATTATCTATAAACCAAGCTTGAACTTCAGGTACATCCTCAACAATTGAAATGATTTCTTCCTTTGTTTTCGTTGCATTTGCAAATGGATCATAAATATTGTATTCAATGACTTCGCCAGTTAAATCGGAGATAATGACCATCGCTTGTGAAGAGCTACCATTGGCATAGTATTCAACATACCAATAATTATCATAACCATCGAACCAAGCATTAATGAACACTTCGTAAGCTTGTTCATCCAACCAATCACTAATTTCAGAGATACTATTAGCTATTTGGATGATTTCTTCTTCTGTATAATGAGGATTATTAGGATCGTAGATTTGATAATACATTACATATCCCGTGATAGCATCAATTTTGACTATAGCATAATTTTGCCATCTTGTGTAGTCTGCTGTGTAATTCAATTGATCAGCATAGAATTCGGCAATCCAAACAGCATCAACCCTTTCTGCAGAAACAGAAGTAATATCATTATTCTCAATAAATTCAGCAACTTCAGGAATGGAACTTGCAATATTTAATGCTTCTTGATAAGTAATATATGTCACTCTGTTTTTAGCAAAATAGGCTCCTACAATAACCCCACCAGTTATTACACAAAGTGCAAGAACTGACACTATTACTGTAGCAGATGCTTTATTAGACTTAAGCAAAGATTTCATTCTTTATTTCCCTTCGATTTTTTCCACTTCCAAATGAAATGTTAGTTATACTTTGGATGAAACATCCTATAAAAGTAAAGAAAAGAATGGTTCACTTTTTTTGAACCATAAAAAATAAAATTATGTAGGTTCTAGTTTTATAGACTTAGCTTTCTTTCTTTTTTTGCGAACAACGACTACTATGACAACAACTATTACTATTATTGCAAGAATTATAGCAAGAATTTCAAATGAACTAGCAAGAATTAGAATTGTTTCAGAGCCTAATTTGAAACCAATCGGATAAAGTCTTTCAAGATTTTTCATACCATGACAATCAAAAATATAAAATGATCGATATGGTTTTTCAGAGGATCTAATTGCATATAGATGATCATCCAATAAAATTCCTTTTGAAAAGGAACCATTTCCTTGTAAATGATTAACGAATTGCTCTTTTCTTGAAATTTCTCCTAAATTGGATATATCTAAAATTATAATTTTTTTATTGCAAATTACAATAAGAAAAGGTGTTGTTAAAATGAAACTTCTAACATAAATTTCTTTTTCATATTTAGTTATATAGACTAAATTTTCAGGGTTTGTACAATTATAAATTTCAAATCCTTTATTATATGTCGAATAGAATAAAAGTCCATCCATAACTGTTATAGTGCTCAAGTGAAAATCATGTGATGTAATTTGCTCTATTTCCTCTGGGTTTGAACTAGTTGTTAAATTGTAAACTTTTAGAAAACCAGAGTAGAATACATAGTCATCTATATTATTATCAAATCTCTTATAGACTTTAGCAAAATAGAGATAGTTATTTTTGATACAGAATGTAAAATCATTATAGACCATTTCATCACATATAGGATCGATATAGGAATAATTTGTTTCTTCAAAAATAGAATCATAGTAAAGCAATTGTGGTGAAGATTTATTTGTGATATCAAATGTAATTAAATATACATCGAAATAATT
>JAEORJ010000181.1 GCA_016840945.1 Candidatus Gerdarchaeota archaeon | reverse complement strand
CCATTTTCTGTGGTCTCCCAGATAAACTTGGTGTAAACGAAAAATTCAGCTGGGGATGAAACATGAGTAAAATAGGTGGTGTTTACTGGAAAGCATAAGCTATGCTCTTCCACAAAAACGGAACTATTAGCGGCTTCAAATAAAATCGATTCATTATTACCATTTACAAAGGAATTATAAGAACCATTTTGTACACCAAACCAGCTGGCTCCACCTGCTACACACAAGGTAACATTCATGGTTGTATAGAGTTCTAAGTCCCAATTTGGATCCCGCCAATCACCAGTACAACCTAATCCGATATACTCATCCCAAGCAATCATTAAGCGATACTCATAAGTTGAATTAATATTGGGGATACCTGTGAAGCTCACTTCGAGCTGGGACTCTTCTTCATTGAACGATAAAGTATCAATATTAATTGCTGGAAACTCACGAGGTTCAGTAATTACATTTGGGCCTGCTATGAAACCATACACATCTCTCCTTTCTGCATATGGATCCATGAATGGTATTGTATATTCATCTATAAATTGATCAGTTGTTGTTACAGCTGATCCCACTAATCCCCCAAAAACACTTGTAAATACAAGTAACAGATATAAACTCCTCATTTTTGTTTTCATAGTAATTCACCATAACAATAGGAATATTCGCTTATTTAATGGTTTTTAGTAATTAATAAGGATATAGAATTTTGTTTTTAATGGTTTGTGATGTTGATAATTTAATTAATTGAACTATCCATCATTTTTTTGAACTGATAAAGTAATTATTATTTATGAGCTCTTACGAACAGAATAACCCAGTAGATATTTCAATTGATGAAATTTTTCCTATCGTTCAAAATTATCTAAAAGACGTTACAAAAGAGCAAATTAAATTCATTTATCATGGAACATATAATGTGTTTGATATTAACTCGCAATATATGCTACGGGTTCCAGATATAGCATTTAGAAACAATGAAGGATTAGATATAATTCGACATGAAAATAAAATGCTTACTTTTCTTAAAGATAAATTACCACTTACAATCCCATCTATTCTTTTTATGCATGAATCTAAGAATTTACCATTTATTATAACAAAAAAAATACCTGGTGTATCTTTATCTAATATTTTAAGAGACTTACCAAATGAGGATAAAACAAGATTAGGTAAAAAAATTGGCGAATTTCTTAATGTCTTACATTCAGAAGAATTATTACTAAATTACCATAAGTCCTTTGCTAAAGGCATTCATAAATATAAATCAACTAGATTAGCTAGAACACTTAAATCAGAATGGGAAAAGAGATTTGACAAAATCCAAAAAATAATTTATCCTTTATTAAATATTGACCAACAAGATTGGTTGGATAAAGTTTTTCGCGAGTATCTTACAAATAAGGAAAATTTTGATTTTGACGCACGTTTAATTCATGGTGATTTCGATACCTCAAATATTTTAATTGACCCTGAAACTCTGAAATTAACTGGAGTGATTGATTTTGAAACATTTCACATCTATGATCCTGCTTGTGATTTATTATTTTATGATGAAGGACCAATTTTTCATAATGCTATTTTAAGTTCATATTGTCAAGATACTGGGAAATCATTACATGACCGTATGAAGTTTTTTTACTGTCGAACTTGTATTGAATATTTGCAGTGGGGTTTAGAACATAATCGTACCTCTTTAGTTGAAGAAGGTTTACTGATGATTATTAAAAACATGAAAATATTTCCAGATTAATAGAATTTTAAAATTTAGAAAAAAGAATTTAGAAATACTTTTCAGTATTTCTCAAATTGATGGGTTTTTACACTTCAAAATTATAAGTTAAAACTTTACCGTTATTATATTCGATTCTTAGTTGCAACATTTGACCACTTTCAAGTCCTTCAATATGATATTGATACATGAAATTTTGGCCATTTTGTATTCGGTGTCGCCATTGCCATTGATATTGTTCTTGGTAGAGGACCTCATCTGTACTGCCATTCTTAAATTGTATTTGATGCATATAAGCGAAGTTTCGTTGATGTTGGTAATGGTGACCAACTTGATTTCCTTCACATGTTAGAACTACTTCAACGGTATCGGTATCTTCTTGTGAATTTACAGTAACAACTGCTAATTCACTATCACTTGTTGGGGTTAAGGCATAAGTCAATCCTGCTGCTGATGCACCAAGGATAACGAATATTCCAATTACTAGAGAGATTTTAAGAGCTTTATTCATTTAAATCACTGAATTAACTATAGATACAAAACTATTTGAAATATCTCAGACTATCGTTGCATTTGGTTCCTATTGGTTTAGGGAAGGTTTAGGGAAGGTTTAACTTTCAGCAAAAAATGACTTTTTACCTAAATTTTGCTTGAATTTCTTTTACAAAAGTAAGATATAATTGTAATAAAGAATAAATTTTACCGAAATTGATAAATTAATTCACATAACAGATTATTCAAATTTACTTCTAGCTAAATTTTTCAAATTTTTACTTAGATAATAAAGAAATAAGGATAAATTTCTTTTTTGAAAAGTATTAATTAAAAAAGGATTGATTTATATGAAATCAATGAAGGAATTATCGGAAGAAGAATGGAAAAAAAGATTATCAAAATTAGAATATGAAGTTTTAAGGGAGAAGGGTACTGAGAGACCATTTACTGGTAAATATTGGAATTTTAAAGAAAAAGGTGTTTACAAATGTGCTGGATGTGGAGTTGAGCTTTTTTCCTCAGATGCAAAATTTGATTCAAGTTGTGGTTGGCCAAGTTATTATGAAGCTATTGATAAAGAGAAAATAATAGAGCAAATTGATCGCTCTCATGGTATGGTAAGAATTGAAGTTCTATGTAAAAATTGCGGTGGACATCTTGGTCATGTCTTCGATGATGGACCTCGAGATAAGACAGGTTTAAGATATTGTATCAATTCTGTGTCGATAAAATTTGAAAAGAAAGAATGATCTCGTTCAATTCTAATTTGTCAAGGTAAGGTGAAATAGAAAGAAGCACCTTTATTTACTTCACTATAAGCCCAAATTCGTCCATTATGCTTATCTATTATCCGTTTTGCTGTGATTAAACCAATACCTATACCAGGAAATTCATCTTGACTATGTAACCTCTGAAATATACCAAAAAGCTTTGAATAGAATTGCATATCAAACCCTACCCCATTATCTTGAATGAAATAAACTAATTCATCACCTTGTTTTTCGCTTCCAACTATAATAGTTATATCAGGATTTTTTAATGAAAATTTTATTGCGTTACTTAGAAGATTTTCAAATACAATACGAATAAATTTTGGATCACATCTAGCTATGAGATTATCTTGAATTTTAAAACTAATTTTATTCTCTGGATAAGACTCTGCTACACTAACCATTACTTCATTAGCTATATCACTTAGATTGACTTGTTCTAGATTCAGTTCATTAAGTGATAAATAAGATAAGTTT
>JAEORJ010000180.1 GCA_016840945.1 Candidatus Gerdarchaeota archaeon | reverse complement strand
TGATTTAATATCAATTCGAGGTATATCACGATAAAATTTGAATATCGTTGATATTGGAATTAATGTTTTGCCAATCCTTTTTTCTCGTGTTAAATCTATTTCAGCAAAAGTTTCTAGAAGTGAATCTTGTTGAATTTCACTATAATTCGGTCCGTCTGAAAGGACTTTTCGAGTTATCCTTTTTAGTTTGGTTTTAATTGGCCCTAGCCTACCAAAAGTGTATTCATCCCCTCTATCACCCCAACTTTCAAATTGGTGTAATCTCGGAAAAATCATATTTGTTTTCTTATCATGGAGATCAAATGTTCCATCATTATTGAAACTAATTTCATAAAACTGTGTTCTTACCTTGTTTTTGGTTGTTTCAAAATTACTTATTATGGTATCTTTAATTTTTGATTTGAGTTTAACCTTTGTAAGTGACCAAGGATTTAAAGGAACCATACTCGAGTATGTTTGTTTTGTTCCCAATGTAGCTTTAACATGGAATTTATTATATTTCTTACTCTCAATTATTTTTACCATATCAGCTTTTAGTGCTGTTATATCCAATTCTCCGATTTGTTTCTTCCCAAACATCAATAAGATTTCACATAAACGCGGATCTTCTCCATCGGATAAATGAACTTCATTAAGATAAATATCCATTAATTTTCTACCAGGAAGCATTTTCAAACCAGCCTTCAACATCATTGGTTTGAAGTTATTATCAAAAACTATGTCCTCAGAAGCACTTTCAACTTGGGTATGACACTCAATACCATCTAAAGTTTCAACAGCTAAAATTGGTGTTTTAGCTGGAACTGTGAAAGTAATCTCTTGTAAGATTTCTTTAGAATTTGTAGGATTAAAAACTGCACAATATGAACCGTCATCCTTTTGGGATTTTTCTTCAATAATCTCTTTGGTTTCTTCTAAAATGGTGTTTGCTATTGATTCTGCCCAATAATAGCGTGATTTCATCTCTTCATGTACTTGATCGATTGAACATCCACAAATAGAATCATGAGGTTGGTTTTTCAATAACCATTTCCATGCTAATACTAACTCAGAAGTAGGATAGTCTTTTATTGAGTTAGCAAAAAGTATTGAGCTAATTGGTTCAGCATAGTGAATTAACAAATCTTCTATTTTAGCATCCCATTGTTTTATCCACATTCTTGCAGAATAAGTATCTTGTAATAATGGCGCCCTAGCTGAAGAACGGAATTCACCCGAGTAAATTGGAGGTGAATAATTAAGCTCACTAATCTTCTTTTGGAGTGAATCAATATATTCTTCAAGTAAACTTAGTTTTATTTTCAATCCTTTCAATTTTTGATTAGCTATCCAATCAAGAATGAAAAATTGGGGAAAATGATGGTCTGTACCATTCATTAACAAATAATTAGGTATAGTTGTATATGGTTCTAATTCTTCTATTCTTTTTTCAATAGATTCTGTTAAAGAATCATCATTAGGTAAACCAGCAGCATTACCATATCCAAAAGGCAAATAATTTCCTAATATCATACTTTTTGCTTCTGGATGGCTTTTCCAGATAAAAGGAATTGAAGTGATTTCAGGTCCTATACCTCTCCATGCTACCATAGCTTTGAATTTAGTCAAATTACTCAGAATTTGAGGGATGGCTTTTGTATGGCCAAATTGATCTGGTAAATACCCCACTTGCATTACAGGTATATCAAATTCTCTTGCTAAATCAAAGCTTATTTCTAAATTTCTTAGTAAACTTTCTTGTCCTACTAACCATTCATCTGGTAAAATATACCATGGACCGATAGCAATTTTTCCTTTACGAATCAATTCTACTAATTCAGATTTCTTTTCAGGTCTGATCTCCAGATAATCTTCTAATACAATTGATTGACCATCTAGAGTAAAGTAATAATCAAGTTTCTTCATATTTTCAAGCAATTGATCAATCAATTTAACAAGTTTAAACCGAAATGCTTGAAATGGAAGATACCATTCTCGATCCCAATGGGTGTGAGGGACTATATACACTTCTTTAACAACTTTATTCTTTCCAGAACTCATACAACTAACCTTCTTAATTTACTTCTATTATTGAAGTAAATTACAAAGTTATTAATTTTTAGTGAAGAAAAAAATGGGATTTGTTACCAAATCCCTGTAAAACCCAATACTTCTTTTATTAGGGTAAATGCCCCAAGAAGCATTGTCATCCAACCTACTATTGCTTTTAACCAATTGGCTCGTACTTTTTTAGTTGTTAGAGCTGACAAAGGTGTTGATAACATTGCTCCTATAACTAAGAAGGGTGTTAATCCCAATTCACCAACAGAAGCTGGTCCTCCTGAATTATGAGTAGTGACAAGGCTGGTTATTATATATGCTAATGCGCCTACAAAACAAACAATACCTTCTGCTAAAGATGTGGAAGCAATAGCATTTTTTCCATCTCGCCCTGATAGAATTTGACCTGAAACGGTGATTGGTCCATAACCTCCACCTGAGATTCCCTTGTTAAATCCTGCGAGGGCTCCAAGTGAAATAATGCGTTTCATTGCAAATTTAATTTCTTTATTTCTTAGCGCTACAATGATAATACCCATAGCGAGAACCATTACGCCGATGTATATTTTAACTACAAATTTGAATATACTGCTGTAAGCAAAAAACACTGATATAACAGATGAAATAATGGTTCCAAAGACTCCAAAAAGAGCTAGAACAAAAACAACTTTTGTATCTTGTGTCATACTTCTTAATTTATCGCCAAAGGTTTCTTTTTTCATTACTACATCAATTTCTTGAAAATCTGTTTCGGATGTTGGATATCCTGCTCCTGTTGGTTCACCAGTTTTAGTTAATTTATTCATTATTGCTTTATTTTTTGTATCTTTACGTTCAAAACCTAATGACATGTTTTTAAACAATGCATGAAAACCTGCTGAAGTCAAACCAGTCGCAAATTCAGATATTAATATAGCCGGAACAATTTGATACGCTTCAAAACCAAATAAAAGTAAAATTGGTGTTAATGTTGTTCCATAACCCATACCAAGAGATGAATCCATAAACTCACATGCAAATGCAATAATTGCTATGACAATTACCGTCCACCAAGCTAAATCGAATGGTAAATCCATATTTTTTTCCTCTTTTTAAAATGATCATCAATCAACTGTAACGGTATTTTAAAACTTCTATAAAAGATTATTTCTGGATTTACACTTTGAATAACTTGTTCGATTTATTTATTTATTAAAAAATAAATTAATTAATTGATTGGCTTATTAATTCAACTTTTTATTTATTTAAATAGTTAAAAATTAACTAATAACGTTATTTAATAATATATTATACTTGAACACTACTTCTAGTGCTAATATAAGCAGTATAAGGTTCAGGATGAGAAAATCCTAATTTTAGAGCTAATTTAGCTGAGATCTCATTATCAGCATCCCAATTTGGTGTCATCCCTCGTTTAAGAGCTTCTTTAATTAACGCTGCACAAGCTATAGAGGCAAATCCTTTCCTACGATATTTTTTATCAGGATCTGTAAGCGCTTGTATTTCAAATTCACTATCATAAATTGGCATGGAAGCTGCCGCTACACTAACACATTTCACATCATCTTCTTTAATACAAAAACCAAGCCCTCGAGTAACCATTTCTTCAGGTGATTTAAAAAATGGAAGGAATGCTGGTGCAAGTTTGGGATTCAAATAACTAATAGTCTCATGATTGATTTTTTCTAATGTGAAATTCTTGGGAAGTCCTTTCTGAAGGATTTTATCAAGATGAGTAATATTGAGATTCTCAGATGAGAATTTTGTTCTTGGATAAGGATTTAATATCAACTCGGTATTTGCCAACTCAACCCAATCTTTATTTGGAAAAATCAATAACTTATTTTCGGGAATGTTTCTTATCAATTCCAAAGCATTTTCATTTGAAACATCCCCAGCAATGAACTCTATTACTTTATAGGATAGCAATGCAATGTGAGGTTCCTTTATGTCATCTACAAGAATTTGCCCAATATTTTCTTTTAAGATTGTTTTAATTATTACTCTCAAATATTTGTGATCATCAAACAACGGTAATAATTTTTCATGGCCACTACTTGTAAATGCTTGTAACATTGGGACCACCATCTCAATAAATAACTCAAATCTTTATAGAACTTGCTAGTATTTAACTACTTTCAATTATTACGAAAAATAAATTAATTTTTTTGATTATTTCCAATCTTTTTCTTCAGCTTCTCTCGATTTTACTTTATCTTCAGGGAATGCAACTAGATTTACTGTCTCACCATATTTTGTTGAAGATTTTCTTTCCCGAAACTTCACTAAAATAGGAATTCTTAAAGCTGCTCCTGAAAGAACACCTGTACCTCTTTCTAAATAAGGTAACAAACCAATATATCTTTCCGCAAATCCTGCTAGAATATCTTTAGCAACCATTATATCGGATTGTTCTGTTATTCTTAGAATAAGTTTTGAATTACATTGAGATAAAATATCACGATCTAACCCACTAGGTCTTTGGCTTACTATACCTAAACCAGCACCCATTTTTCTTCCCTCTCTAGCGAACCATTCTATAGCTCGTTTTGTAGGCGATTCTCCTATTGGAATAAATCTATGAGCTTCTTCAATTAATAGAAATACTCTTTGTATTTCCTTAGTTTCCATTGTCCTACGTAATCTGTTTAAATAACTTGAAACAAAAATTCTCCTTGCTCTTTCATCAAGACCTGGGTTACTTACATCTAAAATGGTAATTTTTTCAGGACCAAAATGATTTTTCACGCTTGCTAAGTTACTCAAATCTCGAGATTTATCTGCTGATTCAGTTCTCCTATATTTATTATCAAATTCTTGAATTATTGAACCTGTTAAATGACAAATAGC
Organism: Candidatus Gerdarchaeota archaeon; assembly: GCA_016840945.1. The sequence goes on along the minus strand of JAEORJ010000180.1, from coordinate 43,670 downwards.
ACCATTTAACTCTGTGAAAAATCCCATCTTTCTAAAAACTTCAAGCTTCCTGACAATTGGTCTAGTACTACTACCATCAATAATATTATTTTCAATACCAAACCCTAAAAAACCGTCTATATCATAGCAGACCCCATAACCAAGTGAATCTCTAATAGCATACCAAGTATTTTCTATTTTTTCTTTTTGTGTGTGAGTCAAATCATACATAAAGCTAAACATTTCAGAAGTGCTAATTTCTGAGAATAGCATCGTTACTGGTTCTTGTGTAAAGTCGCTTTCCAATTTTTTAGCTATTTTTTGCATCATGTTAAAGTATCTTGGATAGTATCGATTTGGGTAGAGTAAATTAACAAAATATTTTGGTAATGAAGCATCTCCTTTTGGACCTGCAGTATGTGATAAGCCAAAATACTCCCCATGAGGGTCAACAATTAAAGCAGGTAAACCATATTCTGCAAATTCCTCAATAATTACTCCTGCAGCATATGATTTTCCGCTACCTCTAGAACCAAAAATAGCTAATCCATCTGAACCTAATATGTTAGGATTTAACTTGACGATTATTTCACTTGTGTGTTCAGCAAATCTACCAATTTCCATCTTTCCTCTTTCTTTACCAAATACTGCTAATTCCAAAAGACTATCTCTACATTCAAAAACCATTGAACCAGGTGAAACCCAAGCATGTGGTGTAGTTAAGTCTCCATCTCCAGTAATGCAAGAACCCAAAATTACTTCTATACTATGAAATTCAGTGAATTCTAACATTGAACGGGAATCTAAAGAACGTCTTAATCTATCCATCCAGAATTTAGCATATCTTTCATCACTTAATTGTGGATTTTCAGCTCTTATAGCTGTAACTCTGCCAATAAGTGTATTACCATTTGCTAGAGGAATACTAACAAAATTACCTTCAACGATATCCTCATGTTCGACATTCTCATCCAATCGAACTATTAAGGATTCTTTTTCTTTTGAGACACCAAGAACGAATCCTATTTTTTTCACTGGAGCTGGCAATAATTAAACCTTCCACTATTTTGAAAGTAGAGACTCTTAATTTAAGATTGTGACGATAATAAATAAACTCGATGAATTTTATCATAAAAATAAGAGAAAAAATGGTATGTTTTTATCCTAAAATTGAATAAAACATCCATTTGATGGTATTAATATAGCTTGTAAAGTTTTCTTTAAACGATAATTTAACTGATCCTGAGCAACTTGCATTACAGCTATCAGAACAAGATTGGCCTAATGATTCACCACAAGCAGTTCCACAAGCTTCAGCAATTGAAGTTACTCCTGTCACCAATAATACAATAAATACTACAGCTAAAATTATTAATATACCTGGTATTACACCACAGAAAATGATTAAGAGAATATTTCGTGTTCTTTTCTTCTTCTTTTTCGTTAATTCTTGGTCAGTATAGGTTACTTCTTCCGACATAGTTAGCTACCTTTTTGATAATTAGGTTTTAACAATAATGATTTTTATTACTAACATATAAAGTTTATTTTCTTGATAAAGGAGGGTTGAATTAAAAAAATGAAAAATTAGTATTTACTAATTTTTCAAAAAATAGTATTAACAACTATTTGAATAACCCAAAGGTAAAGGTTCTTTATATTTACTATTTGCTCAACAATTGTTATTGGTTTGATTGCAGATGAACAATTGCAGTTATTGCATGAGGTTTCACATCCACTAGCACATGCATTGTTGCATGAATCATTACATGATTGACTACAGTTATCACAACATGATTCTTGACATGATTGCGCACAGCTATCAGCACAATTATTACAGCAATTTACAGCACAATTTTCAAATGCTCCAACTAAAGATAACATTATGAAAATAAATACACCTGCAATAATTAGAATTGGTAAAACTATTCCAAAAACGCTTATTAGAGCCCATTTTCGTCTTTTCTTCTTTTTAAGCTCTTGATCAGTTAATGTTGGTTCAATGGGTTCTCCTTGAATTGTACCGTCAGCTGGAGGAATATAACCTATGGGTTGAGGAGGTTCTTCAGAAGGAGGGGGGATATCCTCATACTTTTCTTCATTAAAATCAGCTTGAAATTCTTCATCTTGGTTGAATTTCTCTTCATCAGACATTATAACTCACTAATCCTTTAACATCGATTAGATAAATACTAACTAATGATATTTCTGTTTGTTATTAACTTTTTGTAGAAAAAACGATTTTAAGTAAATTAACTACTAGAACCGGTATTTTCGTCGTTACTAGCTTGTTTTTCACGTGCTTTTTGTAATTCTTCCTCAATAATAGTGTAAATTTTTCTAATTCGAATATTTGTATTTCTATCTGGATTACATGGTGGATCTGCGTGTTGCAATTCACATTCATCACAGATTTTTCTATTTGCTCCTCTTCCTCTACTCATTCCATATAATTGGTTACCAGCTAACAACAAGAAAGCTAGTAGAACACGAGCCCACCAATAAGGACCAATAATTATGACAGCGCAATAAGCACCTATACCAAATCCTGCAATAAATCTTAAGAACGCCTTAATCCATTTATTTTTGAATTTAAATAATAAATGAGTTATCGCTAAACCAAATCCAGCAAATGGTAGTATGGAAATCACATAGAGATTGTAACGAAAAACTTCAGGTAAAGAGAAAAATAAAATTGTATAGATAATTAAAGCTGAATAGATCATAGAACAACCTATACAGAGATGTAATTTTCCTATTGAAAAATAATGATTCTTATAGCGACTACAAGTTGGATGGTGAGCTAGCATTCGCCAAGCTTTTAATCTAAAAATAGCCATTTGAGCATGAAAAGGTGTTTTTTTCTTTAGGAGTACCTCCTCTGTTAAGTAGGGAGTAATAATTTCATCGGAACTTGGATCAGGCACTATTTATACACCTTTAAAGTTAGAGAATTTTAACATTATATAATCTTATATAATTTGTCAAATAAGCTAAAATATATTATCATTTTCTAATTATATAAATCCATTTTGAGTTAAAGTAGAAATACTATTAAAAGAAATAGATAATTTCATTTAGGTAAATGTAACATATAATACTACTATAGCTGTGGGATAAAAATGACTGCGATTGATAGATATGCTATAAAGTACAAGGATGAGACCAAATATTTCAATAATCATATAGATGCTATTGTGTATGTTTTAAGTCTTCCAACAAGCACTGAAAAAATACAAATAAAGAAATATGGCAGCTGGCAAAAAATTCTCATTGATCTTGAGGGAGAAATCAATGAAATTCAACGCTTAGTAAAAACAGTAGCGAGTTGGGAAAAGAAATTAACAAAAGATTAATTGACTTTTTCCTTTTTCTTCTCTCTTTCTTTAATTTTATTTTTGTTTAGCTGATGAGTTAATCTTCGAAATAAAAAATGGCGAAAAGACGACTATTCTTAGCGTTTTATGAACCCTAAAGGATTGAGGGTTTACTAATATTCTTTTTGTAGTCTTTTTCCTACGGAAATCCACACAACAAATCTTCAATCCTTATTGTTGTATGTGTTTTCGGAGGCTTTCTTTTCGCCATGTAAATATATGGTTCTTAGTATTAAAATAGGTATCATAAGCATCAAAGGATTAATTTCCCTCACTTTCCACTCGAAAAAACCTCTAGAATTAACATTAAAATGTTAATTATATTTATCAGAAATTAAGATTATAAGTTAATAGAGATTATTTATTTCAGAAAATAAATAAGAGGTTATTAGTTTAACATATCATACAATAATTTGAGGATTGTAAATGAAATCTAAGAAAAAACAAGAGCGTAAACAAGTGTACAAAGTTTCTAGAGACCAACTTATTATTCGTGACCATTTAGCAGCTGACCGTACAGCTTTAGCAAATGAACGTACCTTCCTTGCCTATATTAGAACAGCTTTAGCTTTTATTGCAGGTGGTTTTGGTTTAATTAAATTTGTTCCTACTCTTGGTTACGTTATTTTTGGTTGGATACTTGTAGTAATTGGTGTAATAATTCTTATAATTGGCATTATTAGATTTATACAATTTAGAAAAACAATAGGTGAACTTGGTTGTGCTATATACCAAGAAGAACAATCAAGAAATACTGTAATAGAAGTTGACAATAAATAAAAAAAAGGAGTTTTAAACTCCTTTAACTAATTTTAATAATCTAGTTTGTCGAATAAACGCATTGTATCTGCTTCAATTTCCATTTCATCAAGAAATCGCATTGCAGCTCTATCTGGATCACTTGCTCGGTAGATATATCTACCAACTATAAAGATGTCTGCTCCTGCTTTCAAAGCTTCTTGTAATGCCGCTCCTGGTTTAAGTCCACCTGCTACTGCAACTAGGCCACCAGTTATTTTCTTAATTTTCTTAATATCGCCCCAAACACTTCGAGATGCAGAAGTTCCTTCTTTAGTTGTAGCTCCTTCTTTTTGAGCTGTTTCTTGGTCAATACCTCGGTGTAATATTACAACCTTTGGTTTTTCCTTCAAACTCTCAAGCATTGCAACAAATTCAGTTTGATTGGTATTTAGTGAATCTATCCATGCGTGAACTCCACGTTTATTGCATTCTCTAATAAACTCTACTATTGTGTCTTGTGGAGCAATACCTGATACTACAACAGCATTTGCTGTAGCATCTGCTGCAGAATCGACTTCTGCTCTACCAACATCCATTGTTTTCATATCAGCGATGATATATGCTCCAGGTCTTAATTCTCGTATTTTACCTACAGTTTCATCTATACCATATTGCTTGATATAAGGAGTTCCGATTTCAATTATAACTCGATCAGATTTTGGTAATTGCTCAACAATTTTTACTGCTGCTGATAATGAGCCAACATCTAAAGCGATTTGCAAGTATGGTGGGTCCCATAGTGTTTGTGGTCTGAATTTCATCACTGGATGCTTAGCACGATCCTTTTCGCTAATCAATTTATCCATGGATGGATAATCACTCATTGCTCGTTTTAATGCCAATCGAGTAGCTCCGTAATTATAGTAGTATATTTTAGTTTCATCTTTTGCTTGTGGATGTATGAATACACTCACAACTACGACATACTTGAAGATCTTCTCCTTTGGAATATCTCCTTCAGCTGCTGCATCTGCAACTGCTTTTGCTACTGCCATTTGTGCTGGTCCGAAGATTTTACCTGCTTGTTCTAAATTTTCGATTGTAACTTTGGGAACAATTAATGTTCTTGGGTGTGGACACAAATTGGGTTTTATTAGTGCTAGAAGTGGTGTATGACCTTGTGATAACTGTGTCATACCATTTGCAAATGCATGACCAACTGGTCCATCTTTGTCACCTATCATTAAATCTATATGGGCAAGTTCATCACCCTTGCCTTGTAAGGCTTCTCCAATAAAAAAGTCTGCCAATTTTTTTTGACCCCGCGGTTTATTTAATTAGGTTCTGTGTACACTTCGGAAGCTTTCGTTATATAAAATTATTGTATTCCTAAATAATTCCTACATATTATTAACCGCTTTTTTTTCATAATTTAACGAAAGATTAATCTTATTTTAAAACAAATCTCCTCTCATGTGGAGATCTAGTCCTGTACCCTTTCTAAAAGGTAGTCGACCATTAGTTATGGCTCATAGAGGAGATAGTGCAAATATACCTGAAAATACTTTTCAGGCGTACAAAGATGCTTTTGATTTAAATGTTGATGTTATTGAAACGGATTTAAGAATAACAAAAGATAATGAGTTTATTTTCTTTCATGATGCTCGAGTTAATAGAACAACAAATGGTAATGGTTTTGTAAGATCTTTTACATTAAACGAATTGAAGAAACTTGACCAAGGTTATAGATTTAGAACAGAGGAAACCCCTAAAGGTAAGTACCTATTTAGAGATATGGGTTTCAAAATACAATCCTTAGAAGAAATTTTAACAAAGTTCCCTAAAATGAAATTTAATATGGATATAAAGGATCGGATCCCTTCTGCTCCTAAGATTTTAGCTGAAAAATTAAATGTTTTAGATGCTGACCATCGAGTAATGATAGGTTCTTTTCATCACAAACAATTAGAGCGATTTAGGTTACTCTCTGGAGCCCCTACAAGTGCGAGTCCTATTGAGGTGTGGAATTTTAGGCAAAAAGTAATAAAATGGTTGAAACAAAATCCTACTTTTAATTTTGAATCAGAAATAAAATTAGAGCAAGAGGAGATTATGGGGGATGCGCTTCCTTATTTTGCTTTACAAATCCCTGAAAGATTTGCTTTTATTAAAATTCTAGCTGGGAAAAAATTTGTTACTATTTGCCATATGTTAGATATTGCTGTTCATATCTGGACAGTTAATGATCCTGGGGATATGTTTAGATTATTAGATTGGGGAATTGATGGGATATTTTCCGATGATCCTAAAATGCTCTTAGATATTGTTGAATTTAAGTTCAGAAAAAAATAACTTAGTATTTTAGTATAAAGTCACATAATGTTACCTCACAATGAGAATACTCAATTTGAGTGTTCTTAATGTGAATTTGCTTTATATATTAATTCTACTTTTATTGAAGTAAGAACTAATTATTGGTGATTTTAATTGGCAATAAAAGAAGTAATAAAAGTTAAGAAAAGATCACGTATGAAGCTTTCCAAAGTTGATGGTGATCTACGAATTGGCAAAGGAGCAACAATTGTTGCCAAAGAAGGTACTATTGTTGTAACTGGCAAAATTAAGAACAAAGGCGGATTTAAGTGTAAGGGAAACTTAGAAGCTTTAACTTTAGAAAGCGAAAAAGGTTCTGTCTCTATTTCCGGTTATTTAAAAATCCAAAGAGAAATTGAAGTTGATAAAAAATTAACTGTAAATGGTTTTCTTGAAGCTGAGGAAGCCTCCGCTGGATTAACTGTAATAGCAAAAAAAGGTGCTAGAGCTGAAAAAATAAGTGCTGGTTTTAGAGTGTACATTAACAACGGTGAAGTAGAATCTGAATCCATAAGTGCTGGTGATTCTGTTCATATAAATGCTATTGGAAAAATAGGTAAGGTTAAAGCTGGTAGACGAATAAATATCCATAAAAAATGCGATATTAATGTTTTGTCAGCAGGAGCTAAAGTTGTTATTAATGGCGGTAAGTTTGAAGCTATTAGTGCAGGCATGAGTATCATAAATAAAGGAGTATTAGAAGCAGAGAAATTATCAGCTGGCATGAACATTAAACTTTTCAAAAATTCAAAAGCTGGTCATTTAAGTGCAGGATTTTCTGTAAGATCAAAAGCTGATTTAGATTTCGGTAAAGCTTCTGCTGGTTTTAGTGTTAAAATCGGTGGTAGTGGAAAAGGTGTAACTGCTAGTGCAGGTTTCACAGTGAAATCTAATGGAAATCTCCTTATGGAAGAAGCTATATCAGCTGGTTTTAGTTGCATTGCTAAAGGAGATATGAATGCCAGTAGAATTTCAGCTGGACGAAAAATTATCGCTAAAACCATTAAAGCGATAGATATCAAAGTCAATAGAAGAGGTAGATTATTTGCTGATAAGGTAGAAGCTGAAGAAATTGTTCTAGAAGAACGTGCTAAAGCTAAAAACCTCTTCGTTAAAGAGCTTGAAATGAGAGAAAAAAGCTGTGCTACAAATGTTTTTGCTGAAAGGATCATAATTGAAGATGGTGCGAGACTGAAAGGAAAAGTCGAATACTCTGATTCAATAGATGCTGAAAAAGGTGCAAAAATAACAAAAAATGCTACTAAAGTTTAAGTTAACAAGTTTTAGTGCAATACAATCATTGCTATTCCTCGTGAATAGCAATTTTTTTATTAAAGTAACAATAAGTGACCTCAATTAGAGAGTACAAAATGTGAATTTACTTTATATATAATTAACAATGTTTGTTAATTAAACAATAGGTGATCATAATGACTTATGAATTGATAGAAAAAGGCCAAAGGCGAGAAATTGGCAAAATAAAAGGTGATTTAAGAATAGAAAAAGATGCAACAATCGTTGCATCGGAAGGAACAATAGTTGTTAGTGGATCCATAATTAGTAAAGGTAATTTTACTTGTGAAGGCAGTATTTCAGCTAGGAGCTTAAAAGTAAAAAGAGGTTCAGCAGAAATAATAGGCAATTTAGAATTAGAACAATATGGTTCTGTAGATAATAAACTAGAAGTTCATGGTTATTTGATAAGTCCTGATATTTCGGTTGGTGGTTCATTAGATATTGGTAAGACTTTAAAAGCTGAAACAGTAAAAGTCGGTGGTACACTAGTAGTTGGCGAATCTGCAACAGTTGAAAATATAAAAGTTGGCGGTACAGTAAAAATCTATGGTGAATCAGATATTGGAACAGTTTCTGTAGGTGGCACTCTCAAAATGCAAGCTAAATCCACTATTGATGAAATCAAAGTTGGTGGTTCAGTAAGAGTTGAATCAGGTTATTTTAAAACAGTTAAAGTTGGTGGTTCTTTTAAAGCTGAACAAGATGTGAAAATTGATTATATCGATGTTGGTGGAACTGTAAAAGTAGATGCTAATGCTGAAATTGGTGAATTAGATGTTGGTGGATCTTTTAAAACAGCTGGCGACTTGAAATTTAATTTAATTTCAGTCGGTGGAACAGTTGTAGTAGAAGGTAACGCTGAAGGCACTTCATTATCTGTCGGTGGAACCTTTTCTTGTAAAGAAAATTTAACTTGTGATGGTAATATTAAGATTGGCGGTACCTTAAAAGTTGAAAAAGTAATTGTCGCTGATGAAATAAATGTTGGTGGAACTATTTCTGGCAAATACATAAAAGCAAATTATGTGAAGATTGGCAGACGTGGCGAAATTATTGGTGTTGTTCATGCAAATACAATAGTTATTTCATCTCGTGCAACAGCTGATAATCTTTTTGGTAAAGATATTAGAATCGAGGAAAATGCACGGGTTAAAAATCTTTATGGTGACAGCATAATGGTTGAAGAAGGTGCAAGAGTTTCTGGTGAAATACTTTATACAACAGATTGCGTAATTGAGGAAGGTGCTAAATTAGTAAATCAACCTCAAAAAGTAAATGCTTTACCAGCACCAAAAGCTTATACTGATTAAATTTGAATCACCTCTAGTGATTCTTAATTTTTTTTATATAAAAAAGTCAGTTTTTATCACTACAGTTATATTTTCCATTTTTGCAAATATTCTTAAGTAAATAAATGTGATAACATACAAAAAAGATAATAATTTATAATAATTAACAATAGACAGTTAGGAGGAAAACTATCTATGCACAAATTTGGAAAAACAATAACAAAGATAGGATTTTTGCTTATATTAGTACTTGTATTTACTCCTTTATTTTCAATTTCAAGCGTAAACGCACTTAATGAATTTAATGGTGAAAAAACAATAAGAGTAGGATATGTGGATGCATATACTTACACTATTGATAATTATAAGAATCAACGCTTTACCATTCAATCTTATTTCAATGAAACTGTAAATCCAGCTTTTGAATTAATAGTTCTATGTACAATAGCATCTGAATGGGACAGTATTCAAAATGGTTCTACAACACTAGCCAATATGACACACTACCTACAAAATTATTCTGTGAGTTGGGGCGAAACTTACGTTTATGAAGTTGTTATCCCAGATTGGGAAGAGTGGACATTTGTTTTCCTCAACCTTAATGGTGCATCAATGCTCACTCAATTAAAAATTGACCGTCAGCATGTTTTATGGTGGTTATGGATAGTTATTCCTCTCCTAGTAATCATTGGATTAACTACATATGGTATTGTAGAAAATGTCACTAGATATGAACGGGCTCGCATGGATGACGAAAAAGCAGTTAATAAACTGAAAAGTAAAAATGAGGGTGAAAGAAAGCGAGCTTCCTATTGGTTAATTAGTAATGGTGATAAACAAGATCTAGAAATACTAGAAGGTATGCTGGAAGATGATAATCCTGTAACAAGGGAAAATGTTGCATTTGCTATAGGTGGTATTTCAAAAAGATTGGGTGATAAAAGTTTAACCAAAAAGATTATAGCTAAATACCAAGAAGAAAAAGATGGTTTAGTAAAAGAAGAATTAGTATTAGCATTAGCTAATATTGGCGCTGAAGAAGCGATTCCAATTCTAGAAAAATACCTAATATCTGAAAGCAATGAAAAATTACGATTTTCAATAGCCAAATCATTAGGCGAAATTGGTTCTTCAAAAGCTGTTCCAGTATTGCGTAAAATTATAGAAAGTGAAAATACTGATACACTAAAAATTGCCTCCCAAAGATCTTTGGAACAAATAGCAAAGAAAAAAGGGGTATCAGTTGAAGAATTAAAATAATCATTATAAGCTGTTTTTAACAGCTTTTTTTCTTTTCCTATCTATCATTTCCATGTTTTTCTGTCAAATCTTTTTTATTAAATTAGTTTTTATTAATTATTGTGAAAGGATAATGTTTGAGTCACAAATTAGTTTTCTTTATTATAAAGATTTGATGAATGCCGTTGATTTTTACGAGAAGAATTTTAATTTCCGATTAATTAATGATCAAGGTTGGGCTAAAATATATCAGACTTCAGAGAGTGCTTTCTTAGGATTGGTTGATGAAAAGAGGGGTTATTTTAATTGGCAAAGAGAGAAAACTGTGATGATTACTTTGGTGACAAAAACTCCTGCTGAAGTTGATATTTGGTTTGATAAATTGCATAAAAATGGTGTGAAATGTTTGTCATCACCTCATAATGTAGATGAAATTAAAATACGATGTTTTCTAGCTGAAGATCCTGAGGGATATGTAATAGAAATTCAAAATTTTCTGGAATAATATTTACTCATATACCTTTAGTTTCAAAAACTTTAATTATATTTTATAATCATAAAATAATTAATTATTTACAAGAAAAAAATTATTATTTTTGTATGAAAACATAATCGTGTGAGGATAAACTTCGATGGATGAGTTATACGATAAAATAATCATGGAAAATTCCTATGAAAAAATGGACAAAAAAAGGACTGGCCTAGTAGGTGTTAGAGTTGACATTAATAGCCCATTAACTATAGAAGAATTTGAAGGGAAAATTTACAAACAAGTAGTAAAAAGTCCTAGAATGAATGTTTGCGCTGAAACAATTATCAGATTAACAAAAATGGGTTATATCCCAATAATTTTTGCTCATCAAGGAAGAATGACAAGTAAAGGTCCTGATGAGAGCTGCATTTCTTTAAAATCTCATGCTGATATGCTTGATGGTATGCTTTATAATATTAATATTCATTTCCAAGATGACCCCATTACAAGTTTAACGGAATATGATTTTGTTGGTTTATCACCAGGTGATGTTGTTGTACTTGAAAACACTAGAATGGAAAAAATACCAAATGGAGATTTTATGGAAAAAGATCTAGTAGAAGGCAGAAAAATTTTCAATAAAGTTTTTGATCCAATTTTAGATTATTATATTATAGATGCTTTTCCAACCTCTCACAGATCAGATACAACTATGGCACCTGTATTTGATAACACACCTGTTTTATTTGGTCCTGAGTTTATTAAAGAATATAAAGAGATTAACAAAATTAAGAAACGTTTGTATTCATCACAACCAATTATGTTTGGATTTGGCGGGGCTAAATTCGATAAATTAGAGAATATGATGAAAATACTACAAAGAAAAAATGTTATTGCCTTTTTTGGTGGAATACCAGCACAATTACTAATAAGAGCTAAAGGTTTTTCATTGGGAAAGAAAAACGATGAATTTCTTGAAAACAAAGGAATTGATGTCGCAAAAGAATTAATTGATGTTATGAGTGAAGGTGCTGATTATTATCTTCCAATTGATTTTACAGTGAAAATAGGTGAATCTGGTAGAACAATTAGAACTCTAAGTATAGCTGATACAGCAAAACATGATGATGGATACATCCTTGATATTGGCGATCATACTGTTAATTATTATATCAATGATATTATATTATCATTTCTATCTACACCAATTTCTCAAGCAGTGAATAATCACGAAAGACCTATTGATTACGAGTGGTTATTTGTCCAAGCTGGACCTTTTGGTAAAGTTGATGAATATGGATTGAATACACTACCTTTCATGGCGCGATTACTCAAAAAGGATTTGAATATTACTATTCTGGGTGGTGATTCTGCTGCTTATATGAGAACGGGAGGATTTGGTGATGCTGTTAACCTCATATTAAGTGGTGGAGCAGCACTATCCTATCTTGCTCAGGGAAATATCCAATGTATCGATGACAATCCAACCTTCGATAAATATTTGAATAAATAACATTAAGTTTTAAGATAAGTTTAGACACCCTCGATACTAATTGCTTTAGTACAACAAGAAGGTAGTAGATAAATGACAATATCTGGTTATCGTGATGAATTCTATAATAATCCATCTGAAAAGCAGAAGAAACGATTCAGAGATTTTCTGGATAAACAAAATCTTGAGTATGAAGATAATATAGAAATGACTTTGAAAGTTGTTGATGAATCTTCAGGAGAAATGGTTGGTACAGGTAGTATAGATGGTGAAATCATAAAATGTATGGCTATTGATCCAAAACGTAGAGGTGAAGGCCTATCTGCACATATATTATCTGTTTTAGTTAAAGAGCAATTTAATCGTGGCCGCAGCCATATTTTTGTTTTTACAAACCCTAAAAACATTGAAGAGACATCAGGAAATGTTTTTGCAGGTTTCAAATTAGTAGCAAAAACTGAAGAGATTGTTTTGCTTGAAATGGGGGCACCTACAATTGATGATTATATTGATGACTTTAAATTTGTAACTCGGGGTATTAAAGATAAAACAAGAGGTGAAATTGGAGCAATAGTTGTAAATTGTAATCCTTTTACTCTTGGACATCAATTTTTAATTGAAACAGCATCTAAAGAATGTGAACAATTATATGTTTTTGTTGTTACTGAAGATAAATCAATTTTTCCAACAAATATTCGCGTGAAGCTTGTGAAAGAAGGCACTAAACATATAGAAAATGTTATGGTTTTGGAAGGAGGTAATTACATTATCTCCCAAGCAACTTTCCCAAGATATTTTATGAAAGAAAGTGGTAATATTGCTTTAGAACAAGCTCGTCTTGATGTAACTATTTTTGGTGATTTTATTGCTCCTGCTCTTGGAATTACTAGAAGATTCGTGGGAGAAGAACCATTTGATTTAGTAACAAATTCCTATAATCAAGCGATGAAAGAAATTCTTCTACCAAAAGGAATCGGTTTAACTATTATACCTCGAAAGGAATTAAATGGTAAACCAATAAGTGCTTCTCGTGTACGTGCTTTATTAAAAGAGGACGATTTAGATGAAATTAGCAAATTAGTTCCACCGACAACCTATAATTTTCTAATCTCTAAAGAAGCGCAACCAATAATAAATAAAATTAAAGAAAAGGAATCATAATTAGTGTTTATGTTACACTAATAGTTTCTTTTTTCTGGTTTTGTTAAATAATATAGCATTAATGAAACAGCTAAAAGATCAGCACAACCACCTGGGCTGATATTTTGTTCAATAAATTCATTATCCAATTCATAAACTCGTTCTAACCAAGTATCTGTATAAATATCCTCGCTTAACATAAGTTTATTTGCTTGATCTCTAACCCAACTTAAAGTGTCTGATCCATGGCGAGCTAGTATATTTGTATCATCTACTCGGGTCATTAAGAAAAGAAGAGCCATTATCATTCCCCGTTCTAAGCTAACTTTAGATGCTAATGCTTTCATTATGACTTGATAAGCGGCATCAGCATTAGGAAAACCTTGTTCTGCTTCACCACGTATGCCTGTAATACCAGTTTCGATAAATATCCATTCACCAGCTGTTATTTTATCTTCATTTTTATCCATTTGAATAAGCTCTCTTTGGACTATACCTTTTGTTATCCCTTGAACAGTTGCTAAAATTCGGGTAGTCTTTAAATCACCAGTTTCACGAGCAGACAAATATCCAGCTGCAGCAGCAATAAGCATACCGCTAAAAATCAAACCTTTTTGAGTATTAATATTATCTGTGGCTAGAAACATTTCTTCTTCAGCTGATAATCCAACTGATCGTATTTTTGGTAATATATCTTCTAAATCTCCACGATGTTCAATTGCCATTTGAGCTGAAACAGCCATAAAGTGAGATATCGATGCTGAACTAATCATGAAAGTACTCAAATCCATATCCCGGTGTGCACCTGAATTGTTACGATCAACTAATCCTGGTTTTGGAGTGCAAATTGCTTCCATTAGTATTGCTTTTGTTATTTGGGATCCAATTTTAAAAGCAACTGGTGAGATTAACATACCTTTCATATATTTTGTTCGTGCAGTATTATCATAGGCTATTCGCTCTGACATTAAAATCAACTCTTCTATAATGCTATTTATTGCCAATATTTGAATTATTTCTAACCAAATATAATACTGTCGGTATCACAGAAAAATGAAAACTGAGAAAAGCTCTATTATAATCAAACAAGGTATAATATTAATAGCAATAAATAAAACTCAATCATACCTATTAATTTACTATATATGGTGAATACTAAATGAACTATAAAAATAAAATTTGGTTTTTAATAATAATTTTAGTTTGTTCAGTGTTTTTACCACTATTTTTCTTATATAATAATCACGTTAGTAAGTTAATTGACGAGTCTAATACTGAATCCGATGTAACAATTAATCAAAATATTTCATTTGTTCAATATGGACAATTTGATGATGATGGTGGAGACGGTTATGGAGTAACAGTACAAAAGGATATAGCTTTTGTTGCTAATGGTGATCAAGGTCTAGAAATAATTAATGTAACAGACAAAACAAATCCTGTAAAAATAGCCAATATTAAAACATCAGGATTAGCAACAAAAGTTAAAGTTCATGGTTCCTATGCTTTTGTATCTCAATCAGACAAAGGAGTAGCAATTATTAATATCGATAATCCATCAAAACCATATCTAATCTCTAATTTAGATCCTGGAGGATTAACAAAAGAAATCGATATTAAGGATAATCTTTTGTATATTATAACTGATTTCCAAGGTTTATTTTTATACGATATTTCTGATCCGTATTTACCAAATTATATCTCTAATTATAATAATGAGTTCCTTCATACAGGAATCAGCGTATTGGGTAAATATGTTTGTATATCTGGTTGGAGTGTAGGTCTTGAGATAATTGATTTTACCTTCCTGCAGAGCCCAACATTAGCAAGTTCTTGGAATGATTCGACTGGTTTAGGTTCTGGTGTGTTTGCCAAAGAAATTAATGGGCAAAAAATAGCCTTTTTAGCAAATGATAATAGTGGTTTGGAAATTATCAATTTTAATCAAGCTCATTTACCAATAAAAATAGGTGACTTTAATGACTATGGACGAATATATGATGTTTATGTAGAAGATAATATTGCCTATTGTTGTTGTTTTGATTCGGGTTTAGCTATACTTGATGTATCAGATTTATCAGATCCCATTGAATTAAGCACTTATAACACAGATGGTTTTTGTGTTGATGCATCTGCAGAAGGATCAACACTTTTGATTGCTGATAGATACAAGGGATTAAAGATATTTTCAGTGATTAATCCTTCATCACCTCAATTACAATCCCAATTTTTTGATTATGGTTATGCTACAAAAGTAAACATTCATGATGATTTAATCTATATTACAGATGGTTATGGGGGTATGGAGATTTTTGATCTTACCACACCACTTAACCCCACAAAATTAAGTCAGTTTATGGAAAACACACTAAGTTCTGTATCAATAGAATTGGTAGATGATTTAGCTATAATATCAGCTTTCTCATTGGGTGCTTATTTTATCAATATCTCGAATCCATATAATCCATTTAAAATTGCAACTTATAATGATGATTATGATATAAGAGCTACAGTACTTAATAATAATAACATATTAGTTCTTGGTTCTTTAAATAATACAGTCCAATTTGTTAATATCACCAACTTGAGCTCAATAACTCTAGAAGCTGAGTATATATTAGGTAAACCACTACCAAGTGTTAATGTGATGTCTATTTTTGATAATATTTTATATATTGGAACTAATTATGGAATAACTGTTTTGAATATTACCAATTTAACTAATATTGAATTAATTACAGATTACACAACATCAAGTGCCGTATATGATTTTCTAATTGAAGACAATCTTTTATATGCCGCTATTGGATATGCTGGTTTCAAAATTTTTGATTTAAATTCATATTATCCAATATTAGTAGGTGAAATAGATACACCTGGTTTTGCAAGAGAAATTGCAAAAGATGGTTCTTTGGTTTTTGTTGCCGATATGAATTCTGGGTTGAAAGTCTTTAATGTTTCTAATCCCTATAATCCTATAGGTGTGGGAGGAACTAGTGTTGGACGAATTAATGGTGTGAAAATTTTTGAACACTATGTAATAACAGCTGCAGGAAGCGATGGTCTGATAATTTATATTTTAGATTCTGATAGTGACTCAATAACTGATATAGATGAAATTACTATTTGGGGAACAGATCCCAATAATCCCGATACTGATTTTGATGGAATGTATGATGGTTTTGAAATTAGATATGGTTTAAATCCTTTAGATGCTAGTGATAGTCAAGAAGATCCTGATCAAGATGATTTAACTAATTATGAAGAATGGATTCAAATTTATGAGTATGGGAATTTTACTAACCCGTTCAATCCCGATACAGACACAGATGGGATGCCTGATGGTTGGGAAGTATTCTATTATTTAAATCCTCTTCAGGCTAATGGTGATTCAGATGCTGATCTTGATGATTTATCAAACCTTGAAGAATATCTTCATGGAACAAATCCTAGAGAACAAGATACGGATGACGATGGTTTCAAGGATGGCATAGAAGTATTATATGGCACTGATCCTCTTAATCCCAAAGATAATCCAAAAATAAGATTGATTATTCGATTAATTATTTCAGTTGTTGTTACAATAATCATAATAGCAATTTGTATTCGGGGATTTGTAAAGTATTTTCGAAAAAGAATTAGTCGTAATATTGAACGTGATAAAATGGTACTAGAAACAGAAGATGAGGTTATATTATTTTAGAATTTTTTGCAAATAATTATTTGTTCTTTAATTTTTATTTAGTTTCCTTTTTAGATAATGGTTGAAACATTATATTTGGACTCAAAAAACTATTGCCTTAATTGAAATGTTTTTATCAGAGAACAAAACAAACAAATATAGATTAAAAAAGGTTGGCGCCACATGTCAGAAGAAGATTATTATATAGATGTTCTTAATAACGATGAGGAAGAGAATCTCAAGAAAAAAGATAGTTATGAATGGGATTCCGAACCAGTCGGTTATCAAGAACCTTCTCAAGATTTCTATCAAGAAGAACAGAGATCTGAACAACCTTACCAACAAGAATTTTATGGTGAGGGTTATTATCAAGATTATCAAGCTCCAAGGCGCCCACGTGGCCCTCCAGAAAAAGGTCCCCCTTGGTTTTGGATAGGTGTATTAGTTGCTGCAGGTGTATCAGCTGTCGTAATGGTTCTATTCAATTTTATTGGAGCGTATTATCGTCCTGGACTTGCATATCTTGAAGCAGTAATCTTGTTAGCTTGTACAACTCTCCCCGGTCTTTTTGTTAGAAAGGTCAAAAAAGGTATTTTGGGTGGATTTTATATCTTTGCTTTACAATTCTTTATACCTGTTATATTATTCTATTCTCTAGGTAGAGATCCAGCAAACTTCTTTAGCCCATATTTCTTATTCCTAAATGCTTTAGGATTAATTGAAAATGGTTATGATCAGATTTCCACCTTTAGTATTATCCCAACAAATGAGATCCTTGATTATATCGATGAATATAAGGGTTATTTAGCATTTGTTTGGATTTTTGATTTGCTTATTATGTTTGGAGTGATGTTATCACTAGTTATTGCTAGTTCATGGTTAACTGCAAACCTTTTCACCCAAAAAGTCAAGAATTTCTGGACTTGGTTTTTACTACCAGGACAAGCAATCGTTATTATTCTCAATTTGGCTGTTATACCTTGGTTATTACTGAGTTTCTCAAGTATTACTCAAACTGGAGGAGCTCTGGCTGCTGGTGCAGCAAATGTTGCTGAAGTAGCAATGCCATTTATTGATGGGAATTTCACTGGCATAGACGATTTGAGTCAATTTAGTGATATGTTATATCTCTTTGATAATGCTGATGAATGGTTCTCAATTGCTAAAAGTAATTATGAAGGATTAAGAGATTTATTCTTCTTTAGGCTGCTGACAAAGGTTAGTGGTCGGTATGGCTTTATAGTCTCAATATTCAATTCAACTATCTTTGCAGGATTTGAACTATTGAAAGCATTGAATCCATTAGCTCATGCAATGTTTGATAGTACTAATAATACTGGAACAGAAGTTGATGGTTTCTATTATCAATACGAAGATTTCATGGGACTTTATGATGACTTTAGTTTTATGTTTAATACAACTGCAGGTGGTTCAAAACCTAGCGAGACACAATTAGCTTCGATTGAAGATGATGTTGGTGTAATGATAAATGACATCGATTATCTTTTAGATCGATATATGGGTTCAGCTTTAGATAGTATTGATAATGCTCAATCAATTCTATTTGGCATTGATCCTAATGACCTTCGAAATGTTGGTGGTAATACCCAAGTAGAAGATGTCTTGAATCAAGTTGCAGATGGATTAGATAACGTGTTGAACATTACCAATGAATATAGTGCATTAATACCTATTGCTAAAGATTTATTCCTAAATAGTCCTCATTTATTCAAATCATTATTCAATATGCTGGTCGGAAATGTTCGATTATTACTTGGTTATCAATTTGAAGGAAGCAGTCAATATTTCTTGAATGCTTCAGCTGAATTACAACCTGTAATCGATATTTTTTCAGACGCACGTAGAAATGATATTGTTGCTTCAAATTCAGCTACTGCTTTAGGTTTCTTTGATTTCTTTAGAGATGTAATTAATATTACAATACCAATTATTTCACTTGAAGGGAACATCGCGGGTACAGTCGGTAATATCATAAATGCTCTAGATGAGTATGTTGCATATAATGGTACTGCTTATGACTGTGATATGTCAGCTGTTAACTTCACAGCAGTCTTTGATTATATGGATAAATCAATAGAATTTAGTGATTACGGAGTAGCTAATGGCACTCAAGCAAGACTCGCTATAGATGCAATGAATTATAGAGCAAATAATTCGCAATATTCATTGATGAGCGGTGCTGCCTATAGTGTTACACAAGCAATAGATAGTGTATTCCAACCATATGTTTTTGCACAAGTTCTTAGCAACATGTCTCGTTCAATAAACTCTATCTATAGAACATCTTTTTACATTTACATCAATGATGAAGCTAGTGTGCAACCAGAATTGGATAATGCTTCCGCTAATATTGATTATGCAATTAACATAGTAAATGCCCACAATGATACCCCTATCTCTGCATTAAGCTCTATTCTAACAACATTCAAAACAACAATAGATGAATTGAATTCTGCAATTGCCTCCTACATGGGTGGACCAATAGACATTAATTTAGCTGTTCCCGTAGTAGAAGATATATTCTTAGCAACTTGGACTAATATTCATGTAATTATTGATGATGGTCTACCGCCATAAAATAAATTTATTTAGCAATCGTTTCACGATTGCCTCTTTTCTCTTTTTCTTTTTTAAAATTTAATTATAAAACTTTTAAAGTCCTCTAACTTATTTGACCAATTTATATCAAGATCTGTAACATTTGATCCAGGTGACCCTTCGTTTTTTAACCAATCAATTAATTGAAGAATTAGATATTGATATCCCTCAACTATCACTTCTACTGAACCATTTGGAAGGTTCCGAACATAACCAGTAAGTCCTAAAGCGCTTGCTCTCCTTTTTGTATAAGCCCGAAATGAAACTCCTTGCACTAAACCTTTTACATTTATTTCAGCCCTTGTTATTAATTTTGTTGGCAAGTTAAACACCAATTTTCTTTTCAATTAAATCTTAAAATAATAATAAACTATTGCACTATCATAAAGATTTTTAGTAGAAGATGTATATGTTAGCTTAGGAATTTCTAGGATTTGAGGGGGAAATTTTTTGACCCAAAAACGTGGAGTTTGTCTAATAAAATTTGATGACCATCTTGGCCCTGATTGTATTTATCAAGAGGGATTAGACAATCGATTTGCACAAAAGGTTTGCATGAAATCTCATTTAGGCACATTATCATTATCATCTGAACCACAAAGAAATAAAGGCGAATTCATAGAATCAATCATTCCTTTTGTTGATGAAGGCTATGTTGCCTATTCGACATTCTTCTTTGTTGATGACTCGGAAGCTCGTGGAGGGAAGAGAATTTTAGGGATAGTTACCTTAGTTGATCGATCTGAACAAATGTTTCTCTATAAATCAATACCAGAAATTTCTGCAACAGTAAAGGAAATTGCTAGCGAAATTGCTGAATTAAGCAATACAAGTTCTACTTTAAATGAAACAATTAAATCAAAACTTAATCAATTATTATATCTAGAAGAACTCAAGATTGATTTTGATACTACTATTGATTCAGTCGCATTAATTAAAGAGCGAATTAAAAAACAGAGTATAACTACAGAACAGAGTATAATTGATTTTCGAACAGCAACAGCACTTGAGGGAAGCTTTGAATTTATTTTCCAAAAAATCAATTCAGGTTTAGATAAAATCATTTATGCATTGTTAATGAACGAGCACATAATAGTGCTTGGTAAAAAAGATGAGATAGCATTAGCATTAGCTACTTTAAAGTGGTTCTTACCTCATAAAAAATTATATAATGATCTTTGGATTGTTCCCTTAATGGATGCTGAAGCTTTATTTTCCAGAACAAAAGATAGAACAAATTTGCATGTTCTCGGTATCTTAAAGGATGAATATTATAATTTTCTTTATAAATCAAGAAACTCAATATCAAAAAACAACGATATAAGATTTTTTGATATACCTCAGAAAAATATATTAGACTTTTCATTTGATGGTAGAATATTAATCGATTTAGAAACTGGTATTGTAAAAGGAGGTATATCAAATCGCTTTTGTGCACAATTAGCTGATTCTATTGAAAATAGACCTTATGATGAATCAATTGGTATTATAAATCAGCATATAGATTATTTATTAAATCGAGTTAATGATTTAATCAATTTAGTTATCATCAATAGTGAAAAAGATTTACTGGATCAATTCATCAATAACGCTATTGAAGGAGAGATTTCGTTAATTATCACTATTATTAATGAAACAAATCCACTAATGGTTGAACGAATTATTGCTATTTTTGCTCAGAATAAAATACCACTTGAAATATTATTCTAATACAGGATTAAAAAACAATTTCATCAATGAGTTTCAAAATAGTTTTTACTGAAAATGGCTTGACTAAATAACCAATAGCTCCTTCCTTTAATGCCCTTTTTCGAGCACTTTCATCAGCGCTTACAAAAATAACCTTTATACTACAATCTAATTCCATTAATTCAATTAAAGCGGTAACACCATCTTTAA
Source organism: Candidatus Gerdarchaeota archaeon (assembly GCA_016840945.1). The sequence goes on along the minus strand of JAEORJ010000180.1, from coordinate 22,072 downwards.
CAGGCATTCGATGATCCATAATTACAATCTCAGGTCGTTCGTTGTTAGTATCTTTGAAATAATCGACAGCTTCTTGGCCATCAAAAGCAGTGTAAATAATAGAATGTCCTTTCAAGTTTAGAATTTCCTTTAGAATTTCTTGAATAACAACCATGTCATCGACAATCATTATTTTTGCCATAGTTACAACCCATGAATTACTGCTAAGTTTATTTTGCGAGTTTTATTGCAGTTTTAGACCTTCATTTTGATATAATTTTATGCTTTAAAAAAAATATTGAAACGTGCAAAAGTGAGTATATTTAGACAAAAAACAAACCAAATAACCTCTTTTAAATAGTATAAAAATTGAAAGTGTGGAAAAAAGAGATGGGTGAAAAGTGGGATGATGAAGCCCATCTCTCGGGTGTTTATGTGCTGCATGTTTTTCTGAAGTTAATAAAAAGCATGCGCCTAGATTTTTTAACTCCAGATTAAGTTGAAGATAATAAACAAGTAATTGATATGAGAAATATTATAAAAACGTTCTAAGAAATTTATACCTTCAATCTGGTAAAATTATCCGCAGAAAAAAGAAATAAATTATTCCTTACGGAATAATTCTTCATTATTATAGATTCAATTTGCTTTTTGTATATTCTAGGAGTCCCCCAGCTTTAAAGATGTTCAAAGCTTCGCCAGATAATGGCGGGAAGGTAAAAATATGCTCATTTATCTTTACTTCACCTTTTGATAAATCCACGGTTATTTCCTTGCCTTTTAAATCATCTTTATTTTCAATGATATACATAGCAGCTTTAGGGCATTCAATAAGAGGCAAAGCAACATTGATAGCGTTTCGATAATAGATTCTACCAAATGATATGCCCACAATTGCTGATACACCTGAAGCTTTCAAACAAGTTACAGCTTGTTCTCGAGATGATCCGCAACCAAAATTCTGACCTGTGACTAGTATATCTCCTTTTTTGACTTCTTTGGTGAAAGATGGGAGATAATCTTCTAATGAATGTTCAGCCATTTGTTCTGGTGTTAATGGATCATAGGTATATTTGCCTGGGAAAATCTGGTCAGTGCTTATATTCTTTTCCGGGAAAACCCACATTTTACCTGTAAATATTATGAGAAAACCTCCTTGGGTGGTTCAACTATTTTACCTGCAATAACCGATGCAGCTACTGCTGCTGGGCTAGCTAAATAGATATTTGTATCAACTTTACAACCCATTCTGCCTTTGAAGTTTCTATTTGCACTAGAAATTGCTGTTTCTCCTGGAGCTAGTGTCCCTCCATAAGCACCTAGGCATGGTCCACAAGCAGGAATAGCAAGTTCACCACCAGCTTCTACTAAAGTTTGAATAACTCCAGTTTTCATTCCTTCAAGAAGAACTGCTTGTGAAGCTGGGTAAACCAATAAACGTACGCCCGGTTTGATTTTTTTGCCTTTCAAAACTTTCGCTGCTAATGTCAAATCATCAAGTCGCCCATTTGTGCATGTTCCTAATAATCCAACATCTACCTCAGTTTCAGGTAGTTCTGAAATTGGTGAAACATTATCAACATTGTGTGGTTTAGCAACCACTGGTGGAATATCGTCCAATTTGTAATTCTTCTCTATTGAATAAGTAGCATCTTTATCTGGTTGCAATTTCTTGTAAGGTATTTTTACACGATTTTTTAAATAAGCGTCAGTTACTTCATCTGCTGGGAAAATACCTGCCTTGCCATCCATTTCAGCGGTCATATTACACAAAGTCATTCTTTCACTTATCGAAAAATCCTTAGCTGCTGGTCCTAGAAATTCAACAGATTGGTAGCTTGCACCATCAGAATGCATCTCACCAATTATGTGTAAAATAACATCTTTAGCAAACACATTCTTGCGTTTTTTGCCTTCAAGTGTTATTTTTATGCTCTCTGGTACTTTTAACCATGTCTGCCCGATAGCCCAAATACTCGCAGCTTCAGTTCTTCCAATAGGAATTCCTGCAGCCCCTAAAGCGCCATGTGTTGTTGTATGCGAATCAGAACCAAATATAACAACACCTGGTATAACATGACCTTCTTGCGGTAATACTTGATGACAAATACCAACACCACAATCGTAAAAGTGTTTTATCCCTTGTTCTTTAACGAACGTTCGAATTTCTGAGTGATTTTTAGCTAAATCTTCATTTGGTGGTGGTACAGCATGATCAAGTGCAATGAAAATCTTATCGGGATTCCAGACTTTTTCAGCTCCTATTGATTTAAAGCTCTTAATTATTGCTGCAGAATTATCATGCGTTAAAATCATATGTGGTTCTGCAAACAATATGGAACCTTCCTCGGGATCCTTGATACCCGTTACATTACTTAGTATTTTCTGGATAACAGTTTGACTCATTGTCACCTTTCCATCCACTAATTTTAATTTCAACAGAATCTTTGCATTCTATTTGTTGATAAACTTATTTACAAGCTTAACCAATTTTAATTCTTTGCTCTCTTTTAGCTCCATAAAGCTAGTTTTAAATATGTCAATATATGTAATTATATGTAATTAAAACTTCATTTCTCAAATTAGAGGTAAAATCACATGTGCGATGGGTCTATTCAAACTGATGAAGAACTAAAAACTATAAATGAATTTGAGCATAATTTGCAAAAAGCTATCAATGAGTTAATTGATGAGTCCGACCTAGAACCAGATCAATTTTCTCAACATGTTTCAATGATTATTACACATTTAGCAATGGCTGCAGCATCTTTAAGAATTAAAAAACAACAATACTTGGTCAAAAATCTATAATAATGCCTACCAGTTATCGGTGGGAGAGATATAGGTTTTATTATCAATGAAGACTACTTGAGCATTAATTTCTTTTTTTGTGATCAAATCGAATATCAATGATATTGATCGATTTTTATCATCTTGGAAATATGAACTTAAAACTTCTAAAGGTATGATCGAAACATTAGCTAATACATCTCGCAATTTTGTTTTAAGCATAATGCTAATGATTTTATTAGAATATTGATAACCTAATTTAGGTTCAACAGTTTCAGCAAGTAGTTTAATATTGCCTGATTTAAAATAGTCTAAGAAATTAACAATTGAATCTTTAAACGATGGTTCTAAATTTTGCAATAACTTGGAGTTGAGTATTTGATTCCACTCATTTTGATCAAATGACTGAATCAGTGAATAAGCTATAATTAGTGCATTATAGTCACTTAAAAATTCTGAGAATTCTTTTGCATCAGCATTTTTAGTAAGGATTTCTTTTAGATAGAAATGAACTAACTTTTCTTGAACATCAAAATTATTAACGAAAATTCTCAGATTAATATTATGAATGCGGTTTCTAGAAATATTTTTACAGTTTACTTGATTTATTATTAAATCCTCAAAATAATTGTTCAATTCATTATGTAGCATTTCAAATGATTTATCAGAAGCTACTTTTGATAAGTATTGAATAATTCGTTCCTCAATTTCTTTGCTTGGTTCATTATAAATTGTATCTAATCCTTTAATAAAAACAGGAATAAGATAACCCGGTTTTGTATTGGCGATATGAGAAATAATCTCAACTACATTTTTTCGTATTATATATTCCGAAGTACTCATTTTATTCAATAATTCAAGCAAGATTTTATTTGAATCTTTTTGTCCTTCAACCCAAACTATAAAATCTTTTAGAAGTTGCCCCTTTTGTTCGATGTTCTTTTCTGTTAAAAAAAGGTTGAATTTATTATCTAAATCCGATAATAATGGTTGATTTAATTCTGATTGATCTTTAATTAGTTCATTATCATGTTTTTTGGGTTTATTCGTGTGTTTGCTTGCTTTTTTTGTTTTAGCTTGTGATGTAATATTTTTTACTTTATCTGGATTGTTACTTTTTTTTTCTTTATTTTCATTCTCAAGATTTTCAATTGGTTTTTCTTCAATCGTTTTTGATTCCTTTTCCTCTAAATCAGGAAATTCTACGATTATTAATGACTCTTTTTCAATTGGTTTGATTTCAAATTGCTTTTTTAGTAATATAATTTCACCTATACTTGCAATTGCACTAACTGGTATTGTCTCTTCAATAATAAAATCACTATCAAATTCTGTTTTAACAGCCATTTTCAAATATAATTTCTTTTTCTCATCTTCAATTAAATCTACACATTTAGCAATAATATTACCACTAGGATCAACTATTGCCTTACCAATTAGATTTTCTTTTGTTAGGTCCTCTTCCTTAATATTTTTTGAACGGATCATATCTTTTCACTGAAGTTATATATTCCGATTTTTTTTTGTGATGAAAAATTTTCATTGCATTACTAATCTTTGCAGCTATTATTTAGCTTTATTTCATCTTTTTTAATTTATTGTAATGAGAAAAAAGATTCATTTATTATATTTTATCTCTAAAATTTATATACTCTAATCTTAGACTAATGATTAGCATGTTGGAACTTTCACCTTATTTAATTGTAACAGTATTCAATCTGGTAAAAAATAACCGTGGCATTTCAGAAGAAGAATTAATAGATCAACTTGTAAAAAAGACCGGTTTAGATAGCGAAAATGTTAAACAATCAATACAAAAGTCAATTAGCTTTTTACTAGATTCCAAATTGATTGAAACTTTATCAGGTGAAATAAAACGTTACAAGAAAGCAGATAAGGCTAAACTTTCAATTTCAGATTCTATTGCTAATGGTTTTACACGCAAAGCTAAGGAAATAGCAAGACGAACAGTTTCTACTGTACCAGGGAATAAAATTCGTGATGCATTATTAGGTAAAAAAATATCAGATTGTATATCAATTGAAAATCCATTATCCATTAAGTGTTATTCACCCATGGGAACAAATGAATATCAATTTGAGCTAATGAGTATTGATTCTGATGAAACAATATTACAATTGATAAAGAAGCAAGAAACTTATCCAACATTTCAAATAATATATGATGTTCCAGTTATTGAAAATTTACAATTAACTTTTGAATATCCAAATGACAAATTAATATCTGCATCAGACGCTAGTAGATATACTGTTCCAGTTCAAAGTCCAATTGCTACTAATGACCTTACTAGATCGCGAAATCTACTATTTACAGTAGCTTCTGCTTGTAGATGGGTTGGGAAATTTGACGAAAAAGGACCTGATGGCTCCTTTATAAGCATACCTGATTTAGTTGATATTGATGACAGCTATAGCTATAGCGCTATAGAAGAGATAACAACAATGCAACAACAAGAATTTGTTGCTGACCAAAATTATGCTCAAGCATATTTCCAAATGGAGAAAATGCATAATGAAATTGATTTAATAGGTTTTGAAGAACAACCAACAAATTATCATATACGTGATGGGCCAATAGTTCCTCATAGTTATCGAGACCCTAAATTCTACGAAGCACTTTATCAATCAAAAAAACTTGTTGATATTGCGTTAAATAGAAATATCTTGTATTTTGGTTTTGTAAAATTTTCAGCTGATAAAGCTTTAACTTCCCTCATAAATAATGCTATTTTCAATAATATCTTAAAAGGTAAAGTTCCTGAAAATTTCTGGAGTGATTTTGGATTACTAAGTCAAATTTTAGAAGATAAAGATGTAACTGCACCAATAATTCGACTTGATAGAGGGTATGATGATCAAAAAAGAAAATGCCTGGTGCCTTATATGAGTTTTTATATAAAAATCTTTGATTGGGTTGCACGTATTGATATACCTTGGATGCTTTGTCGTACTAATCCTATAGGGTATCGTAATAATGTTGCTCAATTAGTTTATTCTCTATCATCCATTGAATATTCAAAACCTGGAACTTCGCAAATTGTGCCCTTTCCTATTGCTATGGTTGATGAAATGGCGAGAATAGTTGCACAAAATTTCATTGATATTTCTGTTAAACAGTTTTATGAAGAATTAGGTTCCCTTATTGATAACCAAAAATAAAACATAGAAAGGTCTTTCTAACTTATTAACCAAGCAAGACCTAAAAGTAAAAACCATATTGCTGGAATGACTATTGAAACTAATATCATGAATAATCTTTTATCTTCTTGCTCTTTAACAGCTTTATATTTATCCAAATCTAAGTAAAAAAACTCCTCATTCTTTTTATGAATTACTATTATTATCTTACTATCAATGAGTTCGTTAATTAATGATTTATATAACTCAAGGTCTAAACCTAATTGAGAGACTAAACAAGAACTTTCTTCAGAAAGAGCTTCTAAAGATAGAAAAACAGAAATCACATGACTTCTTCTTGGTTTAACATTGATTTCTTTAGCAATTCGTGAAGCTCGTCTTCGCCTTAACATTATCTCTACAACCTTTAACAATCATTAAGTTATTTCTATATTATTATAAGAAGCATTTAATAAAGCTCTCATAAACTTCAGGATTATCACCTATAAAGGATAACCAACATAAAGTATCAATAACATATTTTGTTGCTCTGACATCAAATGATGCTAGGAGATCAAGTATTTCAGGATTATCTATATTATTGAATTTCTCAATATCTGACCTTTTCTTTTGAGTAAATTTGTCATAGAATGTCCTAAAATTATCTTCATCAATTTTCTTTTTATCAATTAATTGGGTTATAATTTTGCCAATAACATCAAGATATAAATCTGGTTTTTGTTTCTTGCTATCTAAATCCAAGGAGATATAAAACACTTTAGCGGTTCGGGAGTAGAGTGTTAGAGTTTTTATATGGCTTTCAGAATAGGTTATAATTCGTTTACCTGCTTCCATAACCAAATTTGATTTTTTTAATTTGTTGAGATAACCATAAATTGTTTTATCAGATTTTTCAGAATTAACTTCCTTAAAGGCATTCTTAATGTCTTCAAATGTCATCGGCCCAACTAAAAGGAAGTTTAGCAATAATTCGCAATTCTTGTCATCTTGTAAGCATTTTGCGCTTTTATTGTCATATATAGTCTTAACTAATTTCTCCCGATTAATAATAACATCTTGAGTTTTCATATTAATACCCTGTTAACATCATTTAGTACTTATGTTAATATTTTTCATTCTATGTTTAAAGTTAATTAAGAATGTTTTTTTTGATAATTTAAGTTTTAATGATGCTTTCGAGTAAAAAATAGTTGTGTTTACCTGAAACATTTAATCAATTCTTTAATGATTTCAGGATGTTCTTCAAATAAAATAATCCAACCAGCAAAATCTAGTATAGGATATAATTCATGTATCTCTAATTCTTGCAATAATTCTAATAATCTTTCATTTTTAGTACTTTGAAATAGTTCTGAAATGCTTGCATGTTTTGCTATTAATAATTGATTAGTTTTCTCTGAAAGCTCAGCAATTTCGGCTTGATCTTTTAATCCTAATTTCTCTTGAAGGATATAGCTTAGAATTTCATATGATTTATTTTCTATTTCTTCATGCATAAATTTTTTACCTGTGTGGTAAATAATTTTAGCTACTCGAGAGAACAATGTCTGAGTTCTAATTTGATTATCTTCATCAGAATAGATTCGCTTACCTGCTTCTATGATTAATCCCGCTTTCTTTAATTTATTGAGATATCGATAGATGCTTTTATCTGATTTATCATTTTTTGATTGTTTAAAAGCAATTTCTAATTCTTCTACAGTTAAGGGGCCATCAAAAAGGAATTGTAATACTGCTCTGTGGTTTTCATCAGATAAGACTTCATCTACTACAGGTCCAGAAACATCTTGAATTATTTTTTGTCTATTTGTGATAATATCTTTGAATGACATAGTTCTCAACTTCATTTTCTATTCAATATAGTGTAGATGTATTTTTTGAGATTTATTTAATCTCATTTAACCATTTTCACAATGCGAATTGGTTCTATTTATTACTATATATATATCTTGGATTTATAAGAATATTTATAACTTATGTCATAGAATGTATTCTCAAGGTTATGAGAATATTAATTATTCGACTTTGATCACCCTTCCTCAAGAGAATAGTTCAGTCAGGAACGCTAGAGAATGGGGATAGTCAGCTCTCAATAATAATGAATCACCAAAATTCGGATTTAACCTTGAAGAGCCCATTCTCTAGTGATTTCTTCTACTTTTTTTACAAAAACTATTTTTTAGCATTAAGCTATTGTGCCTTTAGATATTTTACAGAGAAATTTTTTAGAGAATAAATTTGTTAATAAAAATGTTTCATGGAGAATTCATTAATGAGCGAAAATGATGAAAATCAAGAGCAATATGAAAATAAAGAAAATAATGATTCTCCAAAATTTTCACTCAAGAGTGAATCTAAAGAAGTTTTAAAACAACCATTAAGGAAATTTTGGTTGTGGTTAACTGATTCTAAACAGAGGATTTTTTCTATATTTTTCCTTTTCAGCTATATTACGGTATTAATTACATTAGGAATATTAAACAAGGATCCAACAAGGATTATGTTGGATATTGTTTTCTGGTTTCAAAATAAGACAGAAAATATTGGATTATATCTAGGGGTTGGTGTAATCTCAACTTTTGGTAATTTCTTAATGTTTATTCCATCGATGTATGCTTTTGTGTTGATGTTCATTGCCGTTTTAGATGTTAATCCTTTATTGCTTGGAATAGCTGCAGGAATAGGCGCATCTATTGGTCAAATAACATCTTGGTTTGTTGGTCGAGCAACTCGAGAGATTGTTGATGATAAAATGATTAAAAGATTAAAAAAGACACAAAGGTTGATTGAACGCGGCTTAGCACCATTATTGATCTTCTTTTTTGCTGCGACTCCCCTTCCAGATGAGGTATTATTGATTACCATTGGCTTGGTGAATTATTCACTTTGGAAGACATTATTATTTTGTTTTATTGGAAAAATCGCTCTAACAGTAGCAATTTCTGTTATTGCAAATGTTATTAGTCAAACTAATTTTGGTGAATGGTTGCTGCTAACCTTATTTAATGTAACTCGAGAAGATTTGCTAGCTCAAAGTTTACCTGAAAGTGGGAATACATGGACCTCAATAATTATTTGGATTATTTCAGGGACATTGATTATTGTTGTTGCTTTGGTTGATTGGGTATCAATATTTGATAAACGCCGATGTAAAAAAGAACAGAAAATGATCACTCAATTAATAACTTTAGCTAATAAAACTAACTTAAAACATGATTTCATTGTTTATAGCCAAATAACTGACGATAAATGTGATTATTTTCCAGATGAATCATTGTGGTTTTTTGAGGAGAAAATTGAATCTAAGAAAGAAGTTTACATTCGCAAAAGTTTGCTGTCAATAGAAGCAATATCTAGTTGTGAAATAGATGTTCAATTAACTTCAGAATGGCTCACAGATTTCAGGAGAAATTTAACACTGAATAAATTTGGAAAATATCAGATAAACAATTTATCTATAATAAAACATCCTACAAAAATATATGATAAAGGATTATTTCTTCTTAATTCTAAATATCTATCATTTAAAACAAAAATTAAGACACTGCTAGGATCTGATGCTATTACTTTCATAAAAACATCTCGAGATTTAAATCGATTAGAAAAAAAGCGTTTATTGCGAAGAAAAATGGTAATAGAAATATTGATTGAAGCTACACCTGAGAATAGTGCAAAAGTTTGGGCAATAGGATTAAAAGAAGGCGTTTATTTGCAAAAAATTGCAACTCAATTAAATCCTAAAATCGTTTTAATAAATTGGTTGGGGTTACTGGATGGTCTAGTAAAATCACCATTTGATATTAAAGAATTGATGATTTATGATTTGAAAGAAGCAGCAATAGAACGGCTGATTAAGGAGCAAACAATAGAAACTTTAAGCGAATGCCCAATTTAAAAATGATAATTAATTGTTACTTGTTTAGGATTCTTTTAAATAATTGAATACCCAAATACAATTGATTATTTAAATATAAGGAGACAGTTGAGGAAGAGAAAATTTGACAAAATGCATTAATTGTGGTTATGAAATAACTGAGGGTTCAGGTTTTTGTCCTATGTGTGGTAATCCTATTGCTTTTAAAGGAGAGCCGGTGGTGCATATAGAACAAGCGCAACAAGGAGGATTTAATCAACCACCTGAACTGGTAAGAAGGCAATTTTGGTTATGGTATGTATTATCACTTGTAACAGGTATTTTCTATTACGTCTATTTATACATGAATTATGAAGATTTGAATAAGCTTGATAAGTATCGTGAAAATAAAGAAGTGCCATCAACTTACACAGATACTCAGAAAATAATTATGCTTTTAGTAGTAGGTGTGCTACTTAGTTTTGTTTATGTTTTTATCTGGTTATATCTTATGCGTAAGAAATACGACTTGTTATACAACTACATCAGATATAGCCCCCGAAAACAAGAGATTATTCCCATGCCTGGCGATAAACATACAAAAATAGCAGTATCTGGATTTATATTGTTGTATGTTTCCATAGGATTACCATTCCTAATTTATATTCCAGCAATAAATACAGTTACTTTTGCTTGGTCGTTACTAATCCTAGTAGCTGTCCTAATGTTTATTGGGGCAATAGTATGTTTCTTCTACTTACTTGTTCAAGAAAACAAATGGCAGCAAGCCTATAATGAACGGGTATTAATGATCAATCCAAATACTCCCGAAGTTCTTTTGTTTTAAGAACTTCAACATTTTTTTTAATCTATAAGAAAAATCTAAAAATTATGAATGATAAATTAAATTTGAAAAAATAATTGATAGATTGAGATATAAAACACAGCTATCAAATGGGAGGGTAGTGAAGTGTTTGATAATTCATTGATAACAATAATAATAGCTGTAACATCAAGTTTTATTGTAATATTTATCATTTTATTAATAGCTAGTATAATATCTTTCAAAGGTGGAAATTTTATCAATCGAACAAAATTAAGATTTCTTTTTACTAAAAATTATATTTGTGATTTAGGAAGAAAATACACTTTTACAAGGGAATTGAATACTCCAACACAAATATTATTCCAAGCAGGAGTGACAATTGGAGCTATTGCATTAATTGGTATTTACATCTTCTTTTTGATTGCTTTTGTTATAATAACCACTGAAAATAAAATGGGGTTAGCAGCATCAGCAATAGGATTATTAGCAACAATTTTTTGTATAATTTGGGCTTACATTCCAGTAGATCAAAAACCAAAATTACATAGGGGGTTTGTGTACGCCTTTTGTAATTCACAATTACTTGCTAATATAATATTAGTAATAGCGTTATTTAGAATACCAACCTATCCACTAGTATGGGGTATTATATTCGTTATTAGTGATACCTTATTGGCAATTTATTTCATAATAAATCTAGCAATAAAACCAAGGTCACCAGAAAAAAAAGAATTAATTAAAGTAATAACTCAAAAATTTATCTCAGTAATTTATTTCTCAAATGTAATAATACAAATGTTTGTTTTTGGAATTGTGATGTAGAAAATCTGAAAAAAATTGCAGGAAAAAGAAAAGGTTAGCCTTAAAAGCTAAACCTTTTCTAAGTTCTGATTACCCTCATCAGAGAGTAAAATCTCCTGGGTAATTGTCGCATTCTTGCGGAGTATCTCCACCACCGTATGGATAGACAGCTGAAGCATAATCAAAAGCTGCTTCCATCGCAGTATTGGGATCACTACCAAAGTGATTGATTAATGTATATTCTAGGAAGTAGTACGTCCAAGCTCCATTCCTGTACGTTCCAACATCCCAGCCATATCCATCTTCAGTGCAAGTAGTTGTCATATACAATTTGTTTCCTATAGCGGCTGAAAATTCAGGGATCATTCCACCAGAATAGCAATGATCCATAAATACGAACACTTTGTTGGCTAAAGCACCACTGAAGGCTGTTTGAAATTCATAATCGTATAGATAACCATCTTCACCGTTTTGACCTACTGTACAATCCCAGGCACAATTGAATGCGAGCCCATTACCATCGCCACCACCATGACCACTAGTAATGAAGCATATTTCATCGCATTCAATGTTTATTAACCAATTTATCCAATATTTGATGTTATATTCAGTAGCCAATCCATCATACTTGGGATAATTGGCTGTTTTGGTATCACCTAGCACAATGATATTTTCGCTTGTATAACCTATTGAAATTAAGTAATTATACCAATCTGTAGCGTCTTCATCACAATAACTTAAATCACTAATTCTAGAATAATCTGATATTCCGGCAATGACTGCAAATTTATCACCTTGTGGAGGAGGAGGGGGTGGTGATCCGCCATTGTCTACTGTTACTGTGATTGTTTCTGTAGTTCGTTTATATTTTATTTTTATTGTATGTTGACCATCATCATATGCTGTTGTATCCCAGCTATAGCTAGTTAGTTTTTTTCCAATATATACATCATCGATATATAATGTACTAGAAGCTGCTAGAGTTATAGTAACTGTTCCTGAAACAGTTTCACCATCGCTTGGATTTAGTATATAGATTGCTCTCGGAGTGATTGTTCGAATTTCTTTATTTACTTGGATAGAACTAGTATAAATTCCAAAAGTTGAGCTTACGAAAATTGAGATAATTACAATAACCATTATTTTGGATTTGTTCATCATGTAACTCTCCAATAACTCGAATCTGTACTCATATAAACTGATTTGCCTTATTGGAATATATGTATATATTATTTATAAATATTATGAACATTTATCCCAGAATCGTTTCTGTTAAAATATTATTTTGCTCAGCTAAGTGTTCTCTCTAAAGGTTCATTGACCATGTAATCCTTTGATGTTTTCCATTGATAAGTGTTAAAATCAAAATTGTCTGGATAAAACCAATACATTTCTGATTTTTTAGTATCTAAAGTGTAAATTTGAACATTATTCAACAATGTCCAAATAGAGAATGCAAAGGAAGAAGCTTGTGCAGGACTCATATTTGACCAGAGAAAGATCTGATTATTTTCTAAGATATCATACACTAATCTAAATGGTGGGGGATTGGCTTTTATTTCATCATAAATTGACGTTATAAGCTCTATTGAGATATCGAAACCAAAAGCGATATACGTTTCTGTTAAATCAAACACTTCTCGATTATAAATGAATCTAATTTCATCAATATAATTATCCAATACATAATTATATTCTCGATGAGCTTGTGTTCGACTTAATTTCATTTTTGTGATGATGTCTGCTTGTTTAATAGAGGCATCAGCTGTTAGTAATCTTAAAATTTTGAAATGGCTTGGATGAAACTTTTGATAATCTATGGATTCTTTTGGTTTTTCTGGTAAAGCTGATTTCTTTTTCTTTAATGCCGCAAACCAATCGCTCCAGGAGAAATTCCATGAAGATAATTTAGCATTATATCTTTGCAAATCAGCATAAGTTTCTATTCTATGATCAGTGCTACTACTGAGTTGATAAGAATCAATAATATCTGCTTGTATCAAACCATCTAAGAATTCACTCATATAGAGTTCAGTTTTTGGTGGGATATCATACTGCATAAATAATCCAAAACCACCACCGAATGCTCGTCCTCTATAATGAGTGTAAGGATGTTCGTCGCAAGCTTTTTCAAGGATTTCAAGATTTTGAATAGAATTCACATGAGCATAAACATTTATCCGGTGTAAATCGAGAGCAAATGGATCATATAAAGCAATGGGATTTCGAATAATATCTCTATTTTTTAAATTGTCTACTCTTTTCTTGGCAGTAATCCTAGTTATGTTTAGTAATGCAGCCAAATCAGTCATTGGCATTAACGGATTAGATTCCAATGCGAGGAGTATTGCGAAATCTTCGTTGCTGATATTTATACTCAAAGCTAATCAGTCTCGATGGGTGTTTTGTTTAGTTTTTATAGATTTTAGTTTTGAACTGTTAAATATATATTTCACATGATAATGGATCAGTTCCAGAAGTGCTTCCTGGTGGATCAAAGTCGAATATTTCAGAACCAATATCATACACTGGAGTGTTTGTATAATAGATTAGTCCGATAATTTCTACCCTATACCATCCTTCTTCAGTTGCATGATTATATAGATACGCTGTAGGGGTTACATAGATATTCAATTTACTTGTAACTATATACAGATATGAATAAAATGTGCCAGAAGGAAGTGTTAAACAAATACAAATATAGAAATTGCATGTTGTTTTATAGGTGAATTTTGTGCTAAGGACTTCTAAACTAAAATCGATTATAACATCATTTTGGATCCCATCACTATCTGCCGCCGAATAATATGCATCATCAATTCCAATAATGACAGCCACTTCATTATTTTGGATTATAATGTCTGCAGAAACGAAACTTATTGGGAGTATTGCTAGTATGCTTAAAGCTATTGCTAACAAAACTTTTCTTAAACGCATATTCTCACCAAAATTTTATTCTTCTTTTCCATTAAAAATGTTTGGGAAAATTGTTTATCATTTGTTAATTGAATTTAACATTTATTTCATATAATGATTATATTATTAAAAATCGCTTTCTAAACAAAAGAACTAAAAAAACAAATAGACTGTTAGTTAATTATGAGCGAAGAAGAATTTGATTATGAAATGCTAAATATTGAAGGAGTTTATGCTATACTTAGTGGTGAGTTTGAGAAAGCAATAGAACTGCTAGAACAAGCTGTTACAATCGAAGAAGACTGTTATGAAGCACTTTGTAATTTAGGAAAAGTATACATGCTACAAGAAGAGTATGACAAGGCTATTGATTATTTTAATCGTTCTCTAGAAAAAAATTCTTCCTATAAGGAGTCATTGCATAATCTAGGAGTTATCTATTATAGAAAAAAAGAGATTCTCAAAGCCATGGAGTATTACCAGAAAGTTGTTGCTATTGATGAAAAGTATTTTGAAAGTTGGTTTAACCTTGGAAATATCCATCATGAATTAGGTGAACTTTCTAAAGCTATTCTATATTATTCAAAAGCTATTGAAGCTAACCCTAATTTTACTGATGCATTATACAATCTCGCTCATTGCTATCGAGAGTTAAATGATTATAATAGTGCATTAGTAACTTATGAAAGAATATTGAAAATTAGGCAGGATGATGCAGCAACATTTTATAATTTGGGGTGGATCTATCACAAACTAGAAAATTTGGATAAAGCAATAGCCAACTATCAATCAGCATTAGCGTTTCAGAAAGACTATCTAAAACCAATAATAAATTTAGGTATAGCATATGAAACAAAAGAAGAATATGAGAAAGCGCTGAAGTATTTCGGACAAGCATTGGAAATTGATAATACGCTAGAATTTGTGAAAGAGAAGATAGAAAAAATAAACGAGATTATACAGAAAAGTAAGAAAGGATGAAAGAATTTCGCGGAAAAAACGCCCAAAAAACATCATATCTATGGTATTATTTCCTAAGAGTTAGGTCATTTATATGTTTATAAAGAAAATATTGTGAGCGCATATAATGAAGATATATTATATGAGCTACAACTCAAAGACCTAGATTTTTTAAAGGGTGCAACAAACAATCCAGATTAAAGAACACCGCTCTTTTTTTTTAGCACCCTTTAGAATCTAATTAGAAGGTACTTGATCAAATAATTGTTGCTAAAATCATTAATAATTCCCACGAAAATAATAAAATGGATTTTTTTTTCCAAAAAAATAAAAAGGAGTTTCTAATTAATGATTAATTGCTTAATGAGGTATTAATATGGAAGTTACATGGCTTGGTCACGCAGGTATTTTGATAAAAGATCAGGGTAAAACGATTTTAATTGATCCTTGGCTAACTGGTAATCCTGTTGCTAAGATGAAACCTGAAGATATAAAAGAAGCTGATATAGTTTTTTGCAGTCATGATCATGGCGATCATGGATTTGTTGATGCTGTTACTATTTGTAAAAATACTGGTGCTACCTTTGTGGGTATTTTTGAATTAGCAAACGAAGCTAAAGCTCAAGGTGTTCAGAATGTTCTTGGAGGAAACATTGGTGGTCGTGCTAAGGTTAAGGATATTGAGTTTATGTTTACTCTTGCTCTTCATAGTTCAACTCTTGGTTCACCTATTGGTTTTGTAATTATTCTCCCGAGTTTTGTCGTTTACCATGCAGGTGACACTGGAATATTTTCTGATATGAAATTATTAGGTGAGCTTTTTGATATTGATTTAGCCTTTTTACCCATTGGTTCACTTTTCACTATGGGTCCTATTGAAGCAGCTAAAGCCTTACAATTACTTAATTGCCAAAAAGTTGTTCCCATTCATTACAAAACCTTTCCAGTTCTTGTTCAAGATGCTAATGAGTTCAAAAGTATTGTTGGACCAATGGTTGTTGTGCATGATCTTCAACCTGGAGAAACCAAGGAAATTAGCTAAAGCTAATTTCTTCTTTCTCTTTTCTTTTCATTGCTTGTGGTTTATCTAAAATATAAAAATAATATATAACTGGTCCATAAGTAAATAGTGCTATTGCTATCTCCCAGCCAATAAAACACACTATTAAAATGCTTATCTCAATTAATTCGTTGTTTAAAATAGCACGTCCACCAATAATTGTTAATAAGCCAAATAGTATTGAGCTAATGCATATTACTATTATCTTTTTCATCAACTCGACCATATTGTTTTTCTTCCTATTACAGAAAATTATGTTGTTTTCTATTAAAGTTTTTTATTTTTTATTTAATTTTCCATCTCTATTTCTCATTAATTGAGATAATAGTTAAATAGTGTTAATATTGCATTTTAAAGCATAATTTGTTTACATAAAATAAAACGAGGGACCACATTTGAAATGCTGTTATGATCCAGAGATTGAATCCGAAGGTAATTGTGTTCAATGCAATGTGCCACTTTGTAAAACCTGTTTAGGAAACGCCCAATTAGAAGAAGGTCTATGTCAAGCGTGCCTTAGACAAAAAAAGATGCTTAAAATCTATCAAATTTTCAGAATATCAGTTTGTGCATTAGGTGTTGGTTGGTTAGTAATTGCTTTTATAATCATCAGCGATACTTTCTGGGATAAGCTAATTTATGGTTCGTTAGGACTTATGGGAGCTTTTGCAATCAATATGCTCACCTTTTATTTACTCTCCCGAATGCTATTATCCAATCTACAATCCCATCAAAAAGTATTCGTTGCTCTTGCTAGATATTCTGTTACCGGTAACAAAGTCTTCTTTACCCAAGCTATTAAAGCAATGAAAAAAGTAGATGATATGACCCCTTACAGAGATGCATTATTTGATCAATTAGTATCAATATTAATTCTACAACCATATGATCTACCTACAGATTGGGTGGAGTATCTTTGTGAAAACTTCAAATTAACTGAGAAAGAATTACTAGATGGTTTACTTGAATATGGGACAGATGTTTTTGAAGAAAATATTTTCAATCAACATTTCTATCAAGCAATTGAACCTTATATTGAAATCTTAAACAGAACAAAGAAATATGACATTTATAATAAACTCATGGATCAATTAATGGAGCGTTTAGAAAAGGTTGATCTAAAAGCAGCTACCAGACCTACTCCTATGGCGGTTCCAGGTCAACAAGAATATCAACAAAGAGATCCACCAAATGTGGTTCATGATAAAGCATTTTTGACCGAGCTAAAATTAATTGATGCTGAGTTAGAAGAATTTCTCATTAAACATAAGAGAGGAGATGATTGGAAGAAAAT
The DNA here is from genome assembly GCA_016840945.1 of Candidatus Gerdarchaeota archaeon. The sequence goes on along the minus strand of JAEORJ010000180.1, from coordinate 4,435 downwards.
TGATGAAGTCATCTCTGCTTATGATTTACCCAAAGTACCAAAAAGCACTTTTGATGCTGCTAAAATGCTTGCCATGCAACAACAACAACAGCTAAAAGGCCCTGATGGAATTGCTGGTACTTCTGATGATCTTGGCGATCCCAACAAAGTCAAGATTTGTGCAGAATGTGGTATTACTTTCAATAAAGATGAGATGAGTAGCTATGTTTTTCGTAATATAAAAGTTAATGTTTGTTCTGAATGTTTGGCAAAATTAGAAAAAGATGGGCATCGAGAACCACGATTATTAGCTCAAATTCTTCGACCAGGTGAAGAACATCAAGAAGTTTTAGAGAAAAAACCTGGAAAAAAATCAGCTAAAAAAGAAGAATAAGTATTCTTCTTTACTCTTTCTTTTTTCAAGCGAAAAATCTTATATTGTAAATCAGATAATTTGTAATCTAATTATTGAAGTATTCAGAAATATTTTTCTATAATAAGAGATACTCATTTTGAGTAGCTACTAATTAATTAGTGAGTGAACATTATGAAATACGGAAAACTACTCTCTTTCTGTCTTTTATCATTATTTGTAGCTTCAGCTGTTGTTCCTTTTGCTGCTGCAAGAGTGGACTATGTGCCTATACCTTTGTCTGAAGCTCGCATTTATCGTCAAACAATTATTGACATAAATGGTGATAAAATTGAAGACAGATTAACGAGGGATTTGGAAACAAATGAGGATAATTTCATCGATGTAGTAGTTCTTTATGATCATGTAATCACTAGCTATGATAAATTGAAATTAGCTAGTTTAGGGGTTTCTTACTCTGATGATACATGGGACTTGGGAAGAAGAATATTAGTTACTACATCGCGAGATCACCTTGAATTATTAACAAGTATTCCAGAGGTCACCCTTGTCTCAAAAGGTGATATTAGATATATCATGGTTGCAATTGAAGGAGATGATTTCTCTGATCTTGCTCCTTTGGCTCAATTCGAAGGTTCTGAAATTTTCTGGTATGTTGGTTGTGCAATGGTTCGTTATTATACGGGTATTGAAAATGACATCAATCTCTTGGGTACGTATACCGCTATTGGAGATGTTACTGATGTTCGTTTAACAGTAGATACTATCCCAATAACTGATTATGTACTTGATCCTAATACACAATACACAGCTCAAGTTATTAATGCTACATCTCTTTGGAGCTTAGGTTACGATGGTGCTGGTGTAAAAATTGGTAATATTGACACTGGTGTTAGAGACACTCATGTCGACTTCTCCGGAAGAGTAATTGATGCTCAAAGTTTCATTTCAACAACCTATGGTTATGATTATAATGATCCAACCACAGATGATTATAATGGACATGGAACTCATACATCAGGAATTATGATTGGCGATGGGACTCAGGTTGCTAACAATATAGGTATTGCTCCAGCAGCTGATTTGTATTTTGCTAAAATTGACTCACCTGCAACTTTAGTATCAATGGTCGCAGCTTTAAATTGGTTAGTTGGACCTAAAAATGTCGATTGTGTGAACCTCAGTTTTGGTGGTGGAGATCAAGTAGGTCAAGATATAACTGAAATAGCATTTGCTAATGCTGTTAGAAGTCAAAATGTTCTTGCTGCAATATCAGCAGGTAATGAAGGTGCTGATGGATTTTATACTGTTGGTTCACCTGGAACTTGTGATGATATCATATCTGTAGGAAATTTGGATCAAACTTCAAATCCTTATAGTATTGCTTATTCAAGTTCAAGAGCTTTAAGTGCAGATGAACACATGAAACCTGATGTTATGGCACCAGGAACAGCTATAACTTCTTGTGCTCATACAAGCGACACAGGTTATGCAACTTATGGTGGAACTTCCATGGCAGCTCCACATGTTACTGCAGCTATTGCACTCTTGATAGATGCTTGCCAAGGAACTGGAACAACATATAATGCAGGATTATTAAAAGCTGCTTTAATGCAAACTGCCAATGTTATGAACTTTAATCTGATGTACCAAGGTAGAGGTTACATTAATGTTGGTGCTGCTTGGAATCTTATTTCAAAAGCAACAAAAGATAGTGGAGTAGCTATTATTGGTGCGTGCAATCCAATTCAACAACCATTATCATTATGGTATGATTTACTTCAAGGACAAGTTACTGAGCAATTCCTTACTTGTGTAAGTCCATTCAAAACTGATTTAACCTTAACAGTAACTGGTTCAGCTTCTCCTTTTGTAACTGTTGGTAATTATTTAGGGCAATGGACTAGCCCAGTAAAAATTACTTATAGTATACCTGTAAATACTACAACTGGAATTTACACTGGACAAATAGAATATGCTTACAAAGGAACTGTTATTGATACTGTTGATATAGAATTAAATGTGTTAGCAAGTAATGGTCATCGTATGCTTCTAAACTTTAATACTACCGATTATAGCATTGATCATATGTATGGTCAATATGCTAGATACACTGCTGATATCTTAGATAATGGTTTTGTTATTAGCGAGCAAAGAGCTATGCTAGATTCTGGTATCTTAGATAATTATGAAGCTGTCTGGTTACCTGATCCATTCAATTATGACTTTCCAAATAATGTCTATGACAATTATAGCTATGTTATAACTTATAATCCATTGACTGCTGGCGAAGAAGCTGCTTTACACAATTATATCCAAAATGGCGGCACAGTATTTATGTGCTTCTTAGGTCATACACAAGCAACCATTGATGGTTATGGAACAATTATAACAAACACTAATGTTACCGCTGTAAATGAGTTTACAGAACCTTATGGTATAAGTGTTAGTGATGCAGTTTGGACTAATCCTTCACCATACATTGTGAATACTTTACAAAACCATGCATTATCTGCAGGGGTTGTTGGAATAGACCATTATGGATGTTCATTAACATTATCTGGCAATGCTACTGCTATAACAGAAGTAGCTCCAGGATCTGCATTAGCAACTTGTGCTGTTGTGCAAATGGAAAGTGGTGGACGATTAATCGTCTTAGGTACTAACTTTGCTTTAGATACAGAAGGCTATCAAAACAAATACAATTTTGGTGGTACACAAAATGATGTTTTCGGCATGAATCTTATTCGTTGGGCTACAGCTGAACATCGTATAATGAGAATCTTTGAAAACGTCACAGCTGATGGTACAGTTACCTTAAGATACAAATACCTAAGTGGACCTGGTGCAGATTTTGGTGGATATGTAATCCTACCTGATGAAAGTCCAATGGAATTAGATTGGACTGAAGATTCACCTGGCATTTGGTCAACAACATTTGAGTGTACAGTAGACGGTGTATATGAATTCTATCCAGAATGTGGTGCAACTGGTGTGGATGATTTTGATTACTTCTATTATGAGATAGAAGCAAGTTCAACACCAGTGAATGGTATTGCACCAATAGCAATAATTCTGATTAGTGCTTTTGGTTTAGCTGGATATGTTCTCTTCCAAAGAAAACGAAGATAATGGTTTATTGAGTATCAAATAATTAGCGAAGATTTTTCTCTTCGCTAAAAATTTCTTTTTTTCTTTTTCTCTCATATTTTTAATCTGTATTTGCAACAAAGATAAGCTTTTTACACCAAACGTAGCACTTAATAAACTTAGAACTAAAATAATTACAAACAAAATTCCATTAAAAAATTATATCTAAATAACAAAAGGAGAATAAAATAGTGACATTCGAATCAGAAGCTGCTAGATTACAACAACAAGGAATTGTAGGCGCGTTAGCCTTGGTCGGTGCAGACGGTAATGTTTATTGGCAAACACAAAACTGGCAAGTAGACGGTCCCCAAATAATTGATGTTTGGACAAAGAAAGCTCCATGGATTGTAATTCAAGGAGTGAAATATTCAACTATTGATATAACAAACAATCGATTAGTATGCACTAGTGTTCAACAACAAGGTCATATTGTTATTGCTAAAACACCATTTTGGCAAGGTTTTGTAATGGCTTGGTGTTCACCAGCTAATAATGTAAGATCAGCTTATGTCGATATAGCTAGATTAGCTGCAGAGGTAAAACCGGGATAAATTCTTGATTCTCAAATACGAGAATCTTTTTTCATTTTGTTTTTAATTTTCATTCATTTTCAGTTGAAAAGATATTACTTCTAGGTAAATCATGATAATCAACAAAAATCGTTCCTCTTTCAACAATTTTAATTTTAGAAAGATCTATGCCCGTCACACTCATCTTTGAAAGGAATTTTCCGTAATCTGTTAATGTTTGAATTTTTCTACTAACTATTAACGTTTTCAGAATATTATGGGTGCATAAGGAATCTTTCAATTCAACTCCAATTGTTCCCATAACAGATTGTGAAATATCATTCATCACTTCTTTTTCAACAGTTTGAGAAGTAAATAGAACAACAATCTCTCGAGATAATTTTTCACTTACTAGCATAAC
>JAEORJ010000179.1 GCA_016840945.1 Candidatus Gerdarchaeota archaeon | reverse complement strand
CCAATTTATTTCCAATTTATTCCAAAATCTTTCCCAAATCTGCAAAATTTTTGAATTTGAAAATCAAATTAAATTAATATTTGCAAACAATTTTTTCTTGTAAAATATTAATACTATGTATCTGATTAAGATCTTATTCCAACGGTTAATGGTAATTCTATCTGTTCATTTTCTCTTAAAATAGTAATTATTATTTCATCACCTGGTTGTGTATATTCTTCAATGTATGATAATAATATATCACCGTTTATGATTCTATTACCATCAATTGCAATAATTAAATCACCACCAATTATAACCCATTCTTCATTAAGTTTAACTTGCTCATTTCCACCTTGTAAACCTGCATTTTCAGCAGATCCACCACTTACAACCATTCCGATAAGCCATCCGTAGGTTACATCTACATTCATAACTTGAGCAATAGAATAACTCATATCAATACCAGATATTCCCAACCAAGGATGACTATTATATAATCCAGTATTTACTAAAGATTCAATTTCTTTTAAAATTGTATTTGAAGGGATTGCAAATCCTAACCCTTCTGAATCCTCAACAATTGCTGTAGTTATTCCAACAACATTCCCTTGATAATCTAATAATGGACCACCTGAATTACCCGGATTTATAGCAACGCTTGTCTGAATAACATTTGCTATTAGATAACTTCCAATATTGGAGCCTTCAATTGTTCTTCCAACCTGACTAACGATACCAATTGTCATAGTATTATCAAGACCCATTGGACTGCCAATTGCAATTACTGGGTCTCCAACTTGAAGATCAGTAGAACTAATGATATTAAGGGGTTTTAATTTTTCAGTGGGAGCCTCAACTGATAGTACTGCTAGATCAGAATAAGAATCAGAACCAATTATTTCTCCAGGGTAGCTATCTCCATTTGAAAATGTAATGACAAGCTCTGATACATCAGAAACAACATGATTATTAGTAATAACGTAATATTCATCCTCAAACTTATAAATAAAACCTGAACCTTGAATTTCATAATAGTGAGTCTGCCAAAAAATTTGATAGGAAACAATTCCTGAAATTACAACTACTGATTCTTTAACTTCGTTATAAATATCTGATAATGAAGTTTCATTATAATAGTATGAATTATTGTAGAATTCAATAGTGTTATCATCTAAATTTAAGAGGTCCACCTGATATTGTAAATTGTCAATTTCTTGTGAAGATAAACCATATATAAAAGAACCGCCAAAAATAAATCCAATTATAAAAGCTACAACAATAACGATTGAAATCAGCATAAAAATAGAATAATTCTTTTTTTTAATTTTTTTAGTCACATACATTTTTATCACCTAATATTTTATTAAAAAATAGGGAAGATTGGGAAGTGAAAAATCACTTCCCAAATATTTTAGGATGAGGGAGGGAGATGGATTTTATTTTGAAAGTGTTTCTTCCATTAATCAGCGAGGACTTCTGCATCCTCCGTGACCAAATCCATGGCCAAACATTTCGCCTTCCAAAAACATCCCTTCCAACTCGAATTCCTCTTGAATTAAACTATTAATTTCTTCCCAAGAATAACCTTGCTCTCTGAGTTCTTTTTGTCTATTGAGAATTTCTAGTCTTAACTCTGTTTGTTCAATTGCTTCATCAAGTCTTTTATCAAGTATTCCCCATTCGTCAAGTTTTTCCATTACTGCCTCTTGTATCTCTTCACAAGTTGCCCCTTTGTCGATCATTGTTTGTTTGAGTTGTATTAGTTCCTCTTCTTGTTCATCTGTTAACTCATAGAACAGGTTGTTTTTAGATATTTCCATATGCCCTCTTCTGCCGAAATCCCAAATATATTTATTTGTGGATTCATCATCGGTTATCTCTTCTGTTTCTGCGCTTACAATTACAGCTCCAATAACTGCAATTAACAAAGCAACAAAAAAACCACCTACTAGTTTTTTTCTTGTGTTTTTCATTTTACATTCCTCGCTTTTTTGTTTTAATATTTGATATGGCGTGGATAATTTATATCCATTTTTTACAATTTAATTCCAAATTATTCCCAAATTTATACCAAATTTTTAAAAAATGTATTTAAGTAGTGTCCTAATTAGCATCGAAGGTTTGTTTAATGAGCTCCTTTAAAAAGGTTCTATACTGGCTTATCGCCAATTCTTTAGGTGGCGCTAATCGTGGGAGAATTTTAGAAGAACTTTTTAATAAACCGCAAAATGCAAATGAACTTTCTAATAATCTTAATTTAGAGTATAAAACTGTAAGATATCATTTAAAAGTTCTTGAAGAAAACACGCTTATAACATCAGTTGGTGGAGGTT
>JAEORJ010000178.1 GCA_016840945.1 Candidatus Gerdarchaeota archaeon | reverse complement strand
GTAATACTACTGAATGTATTACAATGTATACTATTATAATGAAAATTCTCTTTTTCATTTCATTACTATATTCTATGTAGTTATCAATATCAAAATAATATAGATCTTCAGTTTCAGGAACTAATATGATAACATTATGATTTATTAAATGTAGAATCTGTCTTTTGAAAATAAAAGGATCAATAGTTAATGCATCTAAACGACAGGGGTGGGCAATATCTAGAGCATTTATTTCCTGAAATGCCATAGCAACTAAATCGATTTTTGAAGGTTCTTTGGCTTTTTGATTTTTCCTTTTAGCATCCTCTTCAGACATTTACATTTTTACTCCTTTTAGATTTATTACTTTTTTATTTCTTAAAACATTGAATGAATTCATTGTAAACATTCGGATTTTCACCGATATAAGTTAGCCAACAGAGAGTATCAATTATAAATTTAGTTGCTCTCACATCAAAAGGCGTTATTTGATTTAATATTTCTGGTTGATCAATTCTATTAATTAACTCTATATCAGCTCTTTTTTTACTCGAGAAATTATAGAAGAATTTCTCAAAAAGTTCTTTATCAAAGCTTTTGAAATTTAATAATTGGCAAAGTATTTGACCAATCATATCAGAATAATTTGGTACTTTCTTTCCCTCACTTTTTGAAATATCAAGCGAAATATAGAAAACTTTTGCAGTACGAGAATATAATGTAAGAGTTTTGATCTGAGATTCAGAATAAGTAATAATTCTTTTACCTGCTTCCATTACAAGATTAGCTTTCTTCAATCTATTAAGATAGCCATAAATTGTCTTATCCGATTTTTTTGCATTAACCTCTTTGAAAGCCATTTTAATATCTTCAAATGTCATGGGAGCTTCCAATAGAAAATTAAGAAGTAATTCACAATTTTTATCATCTTGAAGACAACGAGCACTATCTAAATCATAAATCGTTTTAACTAATTTCTCTGGAATGAGTATAACATCTTGAATTTTCATATCGGATCCTACAAACATCTATTACCGCCTATTTTTAATTTTGTCAATAAACTAGTAATTAAGGTTTAGTAAATGAAAATAAAATAAAATTATAGAATATAACTTTTATCTATAGCATTTAATGAATTCTTTCACAATTTCAGGGTGCTCTTCATATAGAATGATCCATCCAGCTAAGTCAAGTACGGGATATAATTCATGAATATCAAATTCTTCTACTAAAGAAAGAAGTCGTTCATTTTTTGTTTCATTAAAGAAATTAGATAAAGCTTCATTTTTCTTTCTAGTAATTAATTTGGTGTTATTTTTCAAGCAATTTGGTTCTGCTTGACTTTTAAAACCCAATTTTTCTTGTAATATTATATTTAAAATTTCTAAAGATTTTGTTTCTAATTCAGTTTGACGAGTTATTCCTCGGACTGGTGAATAGATTATTTTAGCCACTCGAGAGAATAGTGTTTGTGTTTTTATTTGATTTTCATTTTCAGAAAAAATTCTTTTTCCTGCTTCTATGACCAATCCAGCTTTTTTGAGTCTACCTAAATAACGATAAATACTTTTATCAGATTTTATAATTCCAGATTGCTTATAAGCTAATTCTAACTCTTCAACAGTTAATGGACCTCTAAATAAAAATTGTAAAATCTGACGATGATTGTCATCTTCAAGAATTTTTTCAATTTCTTCTCCTGTGAAGACTTGTACTACTTTTTGATTATTCGTTATGATATCTTTATATAACATTTCTCTCAACCGTAAGAATGCATTCTATTTTATTCTATATTAACGCTCTACAATCACACATAAAAATTGTATGGTGTATTCCTTTTTCTATTACGTATGTTCCCTTAGAGTATTAATAGTATAAATTAGGTCACTTGGATTATCTATTAAATCATTCAAACCTTTAACAGGATCTTTAAGATTTTTGAGATATCTAGAAGTAAGTAGAAGTATATCACCTTTAAATCCAATTATTCCATGAATTGGTAAACCACTTATGCTTGAAACCTCTTGAACAATTATATGATCAGACGGTAATGAAATAACTTTATTTGAAGTAGATTCCTCAAAAGCGATAGTTTTACAAGGAAGGTTTTTATCCCAATCGCCAAGGGACAATAAATAATCTTTCCCCATACCTAAATAGATAAGATCTGGGTGTTCATTTTGTATAATATTTTGATAATCTTGAGGAATTTTCAAAATATTCGCTCGTTCTATTATTTGTTGATTACTCATTTCTGAAAAAGAGCATTCATAGGGTGGTACCAAATCATCTTCATGTAAAATGCCAAAACCAGCACTGACTATATAATAGCTTACCTCGAAAAACTCTCTTAGTTGCCTAACTGCTGCAGTTGTAGTAATGTTCAATGCTCCACGATATAAATCAGATGCTTGCTTCTTTTCAGGAAAGTGTTGCAGAAAAGTTTCTCTCATATCCTTTGATTTTATTTTATTACAACTAGGTTGATGAGGATATTTTATTGATTTTGTTTTACTACATGAAGCGAATATTAGTATTTTCATTTTTTTCCACTACAAGCTAATCTCTTAATCGTTTCTTACTTTTAATATATTTTCCTAAATTGAAATCGATATTTTTCACTTATTTTCATCTTGCGTTGTTATCAATTTTATAAATTGACTTACTATATTATTATCAGGATTGATCATGAATAAATGTTCATCACCAATAGTTTTCTTAGCTAACACAATTTCAAAGGAATCCATTTCTTGAAGATATGCTTGAACCATCATAAGTGGAATTTTTAATTCATCTGAAATTTCTTGCGGTGATAGCGTTTTTTTCTTATGTAAACGCATAATTATCGCAATACTTTGTTTATTACAAAGAATATCAAAGATTGGCTGTATTACTATGGATGTTTTATCATCAATTTTCAATTCTTTTTTAGCACGTGAAAGAGCAAAGGTCTTTGCTCGTTCGAATGCTTCATCACTATTTTCAACCAAATAAACAAGTTGAGATGAGCGCATTTTTTGAAATGTTGGTTCTAGGGAAGTAAATACCTCCGAAGATACTCCTCCCGCTTTTGAATAAATTACTGTATGAATTCCTAAATCTACTGCAAGTGATATCTGAATACCAGTTTCTATCCCACCACCTATTGCGATAAGGCAATCGCTAGAATAAACCAAAGGCCAACTATATTCATAACCTTTCATAGTAGTAGCGATATTAAGATGTGATTCGGGGTTCCCATTTTCTTTATAATTACCTTGGAGAAGACTAACTGAAATACCTCCAGCATCATTTACTCCTTTAGTAACTGCTTCTGATACTCCACCAGAACTACTTGTTAGTACAGCAATATTTAATGATCTTCCAAGGTCAGTGTAAACTATCTCAACTACGACACAAAAGAGATAAAACTCAAGCTCCTGGAACCCCGAACCATATCCTTTAAGCCGGGGCAGTATATCCAATTCATAGTCCCGGACAATTCTCAATACAGGGCCTATTCCATAGCCTCTCTCCCCGACCAAAAAGACACAATCTCACTCATAGTCAGACTGGTTCCCGGCGGATGCTGCTCTACCTACATGCACAGGTCATTAAAAGCTGGTGACGAAGCTCATTTCACAGGCCCCT
>JAEORJ010000017.1 GCA_016840945.1 Candidatus Gerdarchaeota archaeon | reverse complement strand
TTAATAATAAATTCCTTTTTTGTTGTGCGGCCATTCTTGCAATTTTAATAGCAAAATCTTGTCCTATTATACGCCTAAGGGGGTCTTTTGGGATTGGAACATCAAATGAATCCTCAATATCTTTCATACGTATTGGATAATTGCCCTCTGAGGTCTCTCGGATATTGCTTTGTGTATTACTATTTTGTTCAATATCTTGTACAGAGACTCGTGTATTTTCAAAATCTTGTTGTTCTTGCCCATTAGACATTTTGTGCACATGTAAATAATATAGAAAAAATTTCTTTAAAGTAATAGATTATCTGTATAACATAGTCGTATATGTGTTTTTAATAAAAAAAGTAGGAAAATAAAAGGTAAATCAAGGTGATTTACCTTGTAGTAATCGTTTTTATGCAAAAGTGAATACTTTCACTTTAGCTGGTTTAGTTATTTCAGCTGTTTTTGCACCAATTATAATTTCAATTTCCTTTTCTTGACATAAATCTACTAATCGTTGTGTCACTACGCCATCAAAAACTACTTTTGAAACACCTTTTGTGTCTTTCAATTCGTCATAAATTTTGTCCACTGAAACAGTTTTTAGCTCTTTTAGATCGTTATCAAGAAAGATTCCTTGTTGTTTTTCCTTCCCATCAACCTTTTGAATTATTGGAGTTAGTTCTTCTGGAATTGGTTCACGTGGGGGAGGAGAGCTTCTCCTATCATAATTTCTATCACGAGAACTAGTTCTTCTAGAATCTTGTCTGCGTGAATCAGTATAACTTGGTCTTGGCCCTGATCTGGATTGTGGTCGAGATTGTTGAGGTTTACCTCTACTGGGAGGTGGTTTTCTATCTTGTACAGGTTGTTTGCCCTTGTCACTTTCCTTTTTAACTGGTGGTTGACTAATTGGTGGTTGAACTTTAAGAGGTTCTGCTTTATCCTTTTGGGCGTTTTTAGCTATTTTTCGTTTAATAGCTTTTTCAAGGATATCTGTTGCATGAATATCAGTAATAAATCCTGATTTTTCAATTGGTAATTTCTTACTTAATTGTTCAATTATTTCATCAGGTTTTAAATCTTCAACTTCTTTGCCACTTGGAGCTCGAGCAACATAATCGATATCACTATACATGAGTAACTCTTTGAGGATTAAATCTCCTCCTCGATCTCCATCAAGAAATGCTATTGTTGTTTTCTTTTTAGTTAAATCGCTAACTTGCTTAGGAACTGATGCTCCATCTACAGCAATAGTATTTCTAACACCTGCACGAAGGCAAGCAGCAATATCAGCTCTGCCTTCAACTACAATTATTGTATCAGAATGAACTAGCTCAGGGCCAGCTGGAAGAGGGCCATAATGTCCAATTTCTCCTACGCGAGCGGCTTTTAAAACTTCATCAGCTAATTCACTTGAATCCTGATGGGCCTCTGTATTCCATTTTTGCAAAAGTTCTGAGGCACGTTCTCTAATCTTTTTCATTTTTTCAATTCTAATATCTTCAATATTTTTGATGCTAATTTTAGCGTTGCAAGGACCTATACGATCAACAGTTTCAATAGCTGCTGCTAATATTGAGGTTTCAACTTTATCTAAACTAGAAGGTATACTTAATGAACCTTTAGTTTTACCACCTCTAACTGTTAATTTAACTTGAATTCTCCCGACTCTGCCACCTTTTTGTAATTCTCGTAATTCGAGTTCTTCTGAAAGAAGTCCTTCAGTTTGACCAAATAAAGCGCCAACTACATCAGGTTTTTCCACTAGGCCATCTATAATAAAGTCTGCATATATCATGTATTTCGTTGTTGGCGAATCTTCATGTGCATGACTTTGTACATTGTTATTATCTGCCATTTGAGTTTAACCTCCATTGCATTATGAAAAAACAGTAAAATAAAAAATCGCCTTTTTTCAAATGCTAACCACTTTTTGCTATTTTAGCGCTCACTTTTTACAAGTGATATAGTTTCGCCTTTAATTTAGTAATAGATTAAAAAGAATATTTCATTCATTAAGGAAGTCTTAGTTAAGACTATAGTTGTTTTTTCTTTTTACAGCTTCTTAATGATTTTTATTTTAGTAAACGTAAATGATTAATGATTATTATTTTATTTTACTCAGGAACTAGAGTTCCATACTATTTCATAATCCCTTCAATTTTAAGTGATTAATGAATGAATCATCATGATCATTATTATTATTCAAATAATTGTGAATATTTGTTAGGCTCTATTGTTTGACATATAGAGCGAGTTTTTTCTGTTCTTTTCAATCTATTTGAACGATTAATTATTTTATTCGTTTTTTCGTTATGTTTTCTTTTATACTTGGGTTTTTAAACCTTTGTCTGTTATTGGTTTCTATAGTTATTCATATTATAAAAAGTATACCTTAATGCAAAAAACTCCCTTTTTAGTATTCACTAATTATACCACCTTGAATGGGAATTTTTTTATTGTTAGAAACATCATTTCTTAATAGATTAAAATCATTGGCACAAAGATTGATGACAATTAAAGGCATTCTCGATATTTGGAGGAAAATTTCATATTGATAGAAAAGAAACCAAAATTACGATTTTTAACTTTATTAATTATAGCACTTAATTTTAGCGTATTAGTATTAATGACTCAAAATAGTTTGGCAAAAATTGAATCACCTATAAATAATAGGCCAATTGCTACTGGTTATTATTATTCACACTGGAATCAGACAATGAATGTAGGATTAGATGGATCATTATTAATAAGAGAAGAAATGACCTTCAATTTAGATTCCGGTTCTTATGGTTTTGCTTATCGAGATTTGAATTGGGATGGCTTTCATGATGTGGTGACTTGGAGTATTGAATCTGCATCAGGAACACCAGGTATAACTTATTATTCTTTAGATAAGGAAGTGGGTATTATACACTTTTATTGGGAATGGTCGCGTTTATCAGTGCCAGATAATACTGAATTCACTTTTATCCTAACATATAATGTATCATCAGCACTTGATTTACGAGGTGAACGTGATAGAGTCTATTGGAATGTTATTGGGGGAGAATTTGAGGTACCAATCAATGATATCACAACAACAGTAATTTTTCCATCATTATTCAATAGCAGTGATATTAGATCCACAACTTATTATCAAGATGGAACAGGTGATACTGAAGGAACTGTAACTGAAATTGATGGCAAATCAGCTGTGGTTTTTCATCAGAATCATGTTGCTGCGTATGAAGCATATACTGTTGATGCTGATTCACCTCCTTCGGGTATAGAGATGTTCTTTTCCTGGAGAGTCTATTTATCTAATAATTGGATCATTGCTCTTTTAGTGGGATTTGTGCCAGTATTCCTTTTCTTTATTCTTGCTTTTCTGATTAAAGGTTTAGATCCTCGAGCCAAAACTATTCCTACTCTTAATGAAGTAATGATAAAAAGTTGTCCTCAATGTGGTTTTAGAGATTTGAAGAAAATAAACTACTGTCCACAATGTGGAGCTGAAATGAAAGATGTTTCAGAAGTAGGTCCTCCTAATGATCTTACACCAGCTGAAGTTGGTACATTATTAGATGAGAAATTTGATAAAATCGATTTTATAGCTGAAATATTTTATCTTGCTGAACAAGGATATTTGAAAATAGTTCAAATGCCTGATAATGATGAGATTTATTTCCAAAGAACCGACAAGGAATCCTATTTTGGCTCTTTATCTAAATTTGATAAGAACTTATTGAATTTCATTGCTAGCCGTTCATCTGATACAATATGGTTTGCCGATAAAGAGAAAAATAAAGAAATTGCTGTAAGTGTAACCTCACTTACAACTATAAAATACAACATTTCAAGTCTTTGGAAATATAAAACGGATGTATATAATCGCTTATCAGGTGGGGATAATAGATACTTTGAATCTAATCCGGAAAAAATACGCAGTTTATATTATGGTATGGCTATTGCTTCAGCATTTCTTATTGGTGGATTAATTTTCATTGCTTCAAGTTTATTTTACATCAATAACTTTATAGCTGGGATAATCGGAGCTGTTGTAGCAAGTTTTATTGGATTATTATTGTCATATCGTATGCCAAAATTAACAAAAGAAGGTGCAAAATCAAAAGCTAGTTGGCAAAGTTATCTCCAACTAATTAGAGGGGAAATGACTGGTTTTCCTGACCCCTACGATCAGTTTAGTTATTCTATGAAACATTTCTCATATCTACTTATAGATCCAAAATTTGATTTACCAAAACATCTCAAACACATCTCAAAACAAGTCTCAAGTATTCCTCCCCCAGATAATTACTATTATGTAACACCTTATTGGTACTATTATCCAGGAATTTACATGCCAATAAGAGGTAGAACTGGACGAGCAATATCTGGTTTTGATAGCCTTGGTAGAGGTTTTGAATCAATTGTTCATGGAATTAGCAATATTGCTGAAAGCTTACCAGCTGCAATTTCCAATTTAGCTGAAGGATTAACCACAGCAATCTCTAATATGAGTGAAAGCTTTACTCCCCCATCTTCAAGTGGTGGCAGTAGCGGTTTCGGTGGTGGCTTTAGTGGTGGAGGTGGCGGTGGTGGAGGTGGGGGAATAGGATAACCACTTCCTCTAAAAATATCGAAAAAAGAAAATCTCAAGATCCATATAGGATCTCTTTTTTTTTTAAGAAAAATAAAAAAGAAAAAAGCCAATTAATCATTTATTTGGCTGGTTTTTCTGTTTTTGTAGTTGTAGATTTTGTAGTTGTAGATTTTGTAGTTGTAGTTGGTTTAGCTGGTGCGTCCTCTAACAAAATAACAACAGTGCCATTTTGCTGGTCAGTGAAATTTTGACCGTTTGGACTTTGAGAAATGAAATATAAACCTACAAGTCCCCAAGCGATCATATCAACAATACCATATAGGGTTCTTTTAATATTTAATGAACGATCTTCAGGACCCATTGGTCGAACCTTGCCTTTTGCTTCATCAACAATGACATTTAGTTGTAGATTTTGCATTTTTCTTCCAAGGGTTTGTCCATTGCGTTTTAATGGATAAATTGCAAAATAGAAGAATGATAGAACTACTCCGGCAATAGATAATAGGGCGTAGAATATACCACCAATGACTACCAATGCACTAATACCTGCAAAAAATCCTATAGACCAAAATATAGTAGCAATGATTTCTAACACAACTACTATTGCAGATATAATCAAAGAATCAATGATGAAAGCAATAATCCTTTTTGTAATATCTGGAATAGGAGCTTTTATAGTTGGTTTCTTTTCCTCACTCATTAAAGTTTACACATCCTATTTTTGATGTACGTTTTAAAAGAAAGTTAGACCGATTAAAAAAAGGTTTTGGAAAAGAATATAATAATAGCAATACTTTGAGAAGTAAAATACTTTTTTCAGACCAATCAAACAAAAATGGTATTATTTTTCATTAAAGGTAGAAGAAAATTTAAATTACAGTAAGTGGACAAATAGTAAGGATTTTCCAGATAATAGGCCTCATTGGAAAATAGTTTGGTGATAATATGTCAGATGAAATTACTATGGCAGCTGATAAAGCTGTAACAACAGGAGATAAGGCAGATCCAGCTAGTATAGAAGCGCAAGAAACAGGATGGGGGAATGCTTTTCTATGGTACTTCTATGATGCTGCTGACACATATTTCTCGCAGTTAATTATTAGCCTTGCTTTTACACCATTTGCTTTAGCACTTGGTATCTATCAATTGGGTTGGTCTTATGAAAAATCTTTCATAATAGTCTCAGTTTTTATGGCTGTATCCAATCTATTGATAGCAGTTTTAGGTCCAATCATGGGTTCACTTTCTGATCGTGTTGGTAAACGGAAAGGGGCAGTTATATTAGTAGCTAGTGTTATGATTGCTACTTCTGCTGTAATAACTGCTTGGGTGAACTTTTGGTGGGCTTGTATTATGTTTATGATTGCTAATTTCTGTTACCAAGCAGGCCGTATGTTTTATGATGCGCAAATACCTTTCATAGCAAAAACAGAATCCCGATCTGTATTACAAGCAGTTGGTGGCTCTTTATCATTTTTTGGCTCAGTTTTTGCAGTTGTTACTTCAATGATGGTTGGTAAATTTATTGGCGGATGGGAACATATCGACACAGCAGTCTGGGAAGCTGATCCAAGTTATTATGCAGCTTTTACCTTAGATGACTTCATTAATCTAAAATGGTTGTTTGTTATAGGAGCAGCAGTTATTTTCATTATGGCCTTCCCATATATATTCCACAAAGAAGTTGAGAATCCTAGTGAAAATGGTTTAAAAGAAAATTTCAAAGAATCATTAAAGGATTTCAGAGTTACATTAAAGGAAATTTTTAAAGACCGTAATTCCATACTATTCTTCTTAAGTTGGTTCTTTATAACAGATGCAGCTAACACTGCGATCATGTACATGGCTGTGGTGATTCAAGGAGCTGTTGGTTATCCAGCTGAAATAACAAATTATGTTATTTTTGCTGGCATTGGTGGAAGCTTCATTTTCGCTATCTTAACAGGTTTCTTTATGAATAAATTTGGTCCAAAGCTCACTTTCATTATCAATGGTATTAGTTGGTCTATTGCTATTATAATCATTATATTCTCAGGTTGGAATATTGGTGGTATAGCACTACCAAAATGGCCGATGTTTATTGGAGCATTCTTCATAGGTGTTGGTTTTGGAGGAATCTGGATTATTGGTCGACAATTTATTATGATTCTTGCCCCTCCCAAAAAATTGGCTCAATACGGGGGCTTCCAGAAAATCGCTGGTCGAGTAAGTGCGATTGTCTCACCATTATTATTCTCAGGATTCATCTATCTTTTTGCAACTCCCTTTGGTACCCACCATGCATATAGATTTGCTTTAGGTCAATTACTGTTATTCTTTATAATAGGAGTTATACTACTCTTCTACATCGTTGATCCACATAAGAAATACCTCGCTGGCGAAAGAGCTCCTTATAAAGATCTCTATCCTGAAAAACAGAAAAAATAAGATTACAGCATTTTCATGCTGTTTTCTCCTTTTTTTATAAGTTTAATTCTTTACCTTCTTGTTTTAATTTAAGGCATTCTTCAAATATTTCAACTGCTTTGCGTAAATGAGGGATTGTAATTGAGCCACCGACAATTAATGCAATGTTCATAGCTTCAAAAAATTCTTCATTTGTTACACCTTCTTTAACACAATTTATCACATGATAAGTTATACAATCATTGCACCGTAAAACAGTGGAAGCTACCAAACCCAACAATTCTTTTACTTTAATCGATAATGCTCCTTCCTCATAAGCTCTGGTATCTAACGCAAAAAATCTCTTTATTTGGGTATTTTCACTTGCCAATATTCTTTCATTCATTTTTTCTCTATATTGTCTAAAATCTTCAAGTTTATCAGTCATTGTTATCACCTTTTTTTACATTAATTACTAATTTTAATAGTTTCTCATCTTTAGTAGAGCTAAAATTTAAAGTAAAGCTTTATTTTCCATTAATGTAATAACTCTAATGAGTTAAATGCTTATGGAGATTATCTTATGGCTCGTACAGCGTTAAAATGGATCTTGGGAATAGTTCTTTCAATAATTGGATTTTTCATAGCAGGAGTAGTTTTAGTTGGTTATTTTGTAACAGGTATTAATTCACTCCAAGGTATGATTACTGGTATTATAATGGGTTCTTTGTTTTTCATTCCAGGTTTAATATTCATAATTTTAGCATTGGTTGATGTATCTCATAGTGCTTTTGATTTAAGGGTGTCAAAATTACTTGAGAAATATGATCGAGTCACTCCTACTGAATTAGCAAAAGCTGCTAATACAAATGAAGATAAAGTTGAGAAATCAGTTTCTCGAATTATTGATAAGGGTTTGATAATTGTTTATTTTGATAAAGCAACAGGTGAATTTGTAACTCAAGAAGGTAAGGCTATAGCTGAACGCATTATTGGGATAATTCAATCTAAACGTCGGATTACTTTAGCTCAATTATGTGAAGAAACAAAAATGGCTCCCGAAGAGGTTAAACGTATTATTGTGGGTATGGAGAAGAGAGGATTATTCGATGGAACATACGATTGGAATAAAGGTAAAATTTTATCCAGTGAAGGAACGCGCCAATTAGCAGTTGCTAAAACAAATTGTCCTCATTGTGGTGCTAATTTAAAAGAACCACCACTTAAAGGAGAAGAAATCAGGTGCGATTATTGTGGTGAAATAATTACAGGTTAAAATAATGTGTTAATATCTATAAAACATATTATTCTTCTTTTACATCTAAAATCATAAGATAGGCATCCGATTGGTCGTCGTAATATTTGTCAATAACACCTGCAATTTTGAATTCATGTTTCTCATAAAATTCTATTGCTTCAACATTGGAGACTTTGACTTCTAATCTGATTTTTGATATTGGATGTTTTTTCATAATCTTGATAGCAAACATCAGTAATTTTGTTCCTATGCTTTTTCTTTGATATTTAGGATCAACAGCTAAAATCATTATATGTGCAGCTTTAACCGAATAAATACCGAAGCAGATAAACCCCACTATTATCTTGTCCGGAATCTCAGCTATATAGAAATGCTCGCGATCAAATAATGATTGAGTAATAAAATCAGCTTCATCATCAGGAAAGCTCTCTTTACTTATACGTAAAACTTCTTTTTGATCTTTTTTCTGAATCTTTCTGATTTTAATATCGATTATTTTTGTCAACCCCCTAATGATAAGAATTAACCTAAATTTATGTTGAATATTATTTTTTTAAACAAACATCTTTTATAGAACTTAAGAAATACAAATGTTTTGTGGAAAAATCACTATAAAAAGCTTAATTATACATAAGAAAAAGCATAACGCTTATTTAGGAGTGAAAATCCCTCAAAATATATAGAGTACATTATTAAAAATAATTGCATTATTTGAGCTAAATGGAGCTTATATTGATGTCTGAAAATATAACTGAATTACTTGAAAATCTAAAATCAAAAACAGCAGCTACACGTATTCGCGCTGCAAGGGCTTTGGGAAATTTGAGTGATAGACGAGCTACTCAAGAATTAATGGAAGCTTTGAAAAGTAACCCTGATATAGAAACTAGATTAGCTGCAGCTGAAGCCATAGGTAAAATAGGTGATCGTGAAGCTACAGAATTATTAATTGAAACTTATAAAAAGGATCCTGATAGGAGAGTAAAAGCGGCAATGCTTACTGCATTGGGGGAATTAGGTGATGATACTGCTTATGATACTTTAATGGATGCTATGTTAAATGAAAAATTAGTTACTATTCGTGAAGCAGCAACTTTAGCTATAGGAAAATTAAACAACAAATCAGCTGCTGATGAATTACAACGAATGGTTAAAGAAGAAGAAAATAAAAAAATCGTTATTGCAGCTATACAATCATTATATCTTCTAGGTGAAAGAAAAGCTGCTACTTTATTCAGAGAACTACTTGAAACTTCTGATGATGCTATAATTAGAGCTGAAGTGGCATCTGGTTTGGGTAGAATAGGTGGTCGAGCTGCAATTCAACCTTTGGTTTCCGTTTTAAAGAAAGAAGATAATCCAGCAGTTCGAGAAGCGATTGTAGTTTCATTAGGTCGAATAGCAAATACCACTGCTGTTGATCCTCTAATTAGCTCATTAAAAGATGATAATAGCCCTATTGTGCGAAAAAGTGCTGCATGGGCACTTAGACGTATACAAGATAGGAAAATTGCTCCAGCTTTACTTGCACAACTTGATAATGAAACATATGAAGTTGTAATTCAAGAAATAATATCCTCATTGGGTAAACATAGAGAGAAAAAAGCTGTGAGCGCAATAATTGAACAATTGCAAAAATCAAAAGATGAGCAAGTTCGAAGAGCCGCAGTTATAGCCCTTGGTGATATTAATGACAAAAAAGCTGTCGAATCATTACTTCAACAACTTGAAACTGATGATAGTGTAGAAGTGAAAAAATATGCTGCTTGGGCTCTAAGTAAATTGAAGAGTATAAATTCAAAGGATATTCTTATCGATTTAAAAAAGAAGGAATCTGATAAAGAAGTAAAAGATATGATCCAAACAGCTATTAATGCAATTGATGATGCAATCCAACAAGAAGAAGAGGAGCGCAGAAAAGCGGAAGAACGCGCTAAAAGAGAAGAATATTATTACTTCTAATATTCTTCTTTAATTAAAATCCTAACCTAATTTTTCTTGTTGATATTTTCCTATTAATTCACCAAAGGTTTTTCCATTTGCTATTGCATTAGCAAAAGTTACTTTATAATTATCACTTCCACGTACATCTTCAAGCTGCTCTGGTGCTTCGAGAAAAAGATACCCTTTTCGTCTGTTTTTAAATTTAACACAAAGCACTGATTGAAAACCAATTCTATTAGCGAATTCTATTAATCCTTCTATTTGCTCTTTGCTAATGTATAAGGTATCCTTTCTTGCGGTTTTAATTTCTAGAACAAAGAATTTACCACTTTTTACTGATCCAGCTATCAAATCAGGCCTTGGTAATAAGGTTCCTCCACCTGATGCAGGGGCTCGTAAAACTGCAAAACCCGCGTCCCAGAACAAATGCACCAAATCTCTTTCAGCTCTAACACCACTAGATGACATAGGAATACCCACATTTACTAGGAGTTTTTTAAAATAAAAAGGTGAGGTCTATTTTATCATCAAAAAATTGATGAGAAGAACTCTTAAGTATCACTGCTCCAGTAGTAAGTTAATAAGAAAAATAAACATGGCTGGACCGCGTCGACCCCAAAAAAAATTCCGTTGTCGAAACAACGGGGAGCGCGTTTGGAAGGGGTCGATCGCAATCCAGTGCAGGTGAACAGGTCTCTAACGAGACCACTTCGAACAAGGTCTCTCTTGTTACAAGCGTGAAACAATCTAATTTTTGGTTAATTTTTTAACCATATCAACTGCTGCAATAACATCTTTAGCAGGGATACCTTCTCTTGTCTTGTAGATCAACATTGTACCCTTATTTGTTACTTGAGCACTGAGTTGTCCACCAGTTGGAAGAACAAGATACCCTCTAAAATATCGAATGACACCACGCCTTCGGTAAACAGTCCATTCAGCAGATTCCATTATATTACCATTCAATTGAATTTGGCTTAATGCTGGATCCTCAATTTCTGAGATTTGAATTGTTTTAACCATAGAGGCATCTCTACACATTTCAATCATTGAATCATCATTAATTCTAACTCGTTCAAATTCAACACCAAGAATATTCATTAATGGTGCTAAACCTTTTTTAGCAACCCAAGAAGTTCCTCTGCATTCTAAGAATTTATCTTTAACATGAATGATATATTCGCATCTTCCTTGAGAATAAACAACTTGTGTTGTTAATTCATCACCTTGCATGCGTTGTACAGTTATGGGTTGACCAATGGTATAGTACACACTGATCATAGAACCATCGGTATCTGCATCATCAAATCCTTCATAGTATTTACGATCTTTGAATTCTATTGGGTGTTCGTTTAATTTATCTACCAAAGTCTTGGCTGATCCTAAAGATCCTCCATTAATATGATAGAGACTCAAAGGCAAGACCATCCCTCTTGGAATAATTAAACCATCAGTTTGTAAAGCCATTTTTTCACCTTATTTTTACAATTGTAGTCAGAAATATGAGACCTTTTAACTGACCTTAGTTTCTATTGGAATTAACTTTGTTATCTTTCTTACTTATAAACTTTACTGACCTCACCTTCTATTGGAAACCTGCTATTTGAGCGTTTAAAATACTATTAAAAGCTAAAAAAACATAAACAATGACAGTAAGGATAAGTGTAAATGAACAATTTTAAATCAGAGAATGTCCAAGAATAATTAGTGAGGAATCTTTAATGGCATTAAAGAAATTAGAAGGAATGATTTGGGGTCGATTTATCACCCTAGTATTAATCATAGCAATACCATTATTCTTTGTGTTAATGGTAGTAGGATCTGCTCCAGGAATTGGTTGGTTCGATCCAGCGATTATTACTTATGAAGATTTTATGTACCTTAATCCAGCTCACACTATCCCCTTTTTACCAGAGGTTTGGGCTAAGGTTTTTGTGTACGGCTTTATACCAGTATTCTTTAGCATGCCATGGGTTGTTTTCCTATTAGTTGATGCCAATAGAGTTGGTGAAACATTTCAGAATATGGGTAGAGCAATGAGAAAAGTAAGTCTCGGATTAAGCATCTTTTATAGTGTTAATGCACTTTTTGTATTCGTATTCTTCTTATTGCCATTTGGTTCACCTATCATTGGTGTTTTTGCTTCTTTTGCAATAATCCCGTGGATAGTTAAAAAGAAGACTGGAAGACGCTTACCTTGGTGGCTTGCAATGATTCCAGGGTTACTACTTGGAGCTATACCAATAGTTCTAGCTATAGGTTTTTGTGCTAATTATGGTGTCATTTGGAATAATCTTTGGTCCCTTTGGTCTGGCACTGGCGCAACTACTTCAACTTTAACTCAATATGGTTTAGTTCATTACCTCTATGGTTTCGGTTATTCCGTTGGTATAGGTGCTATTTTAGCTGGATTTGTCTCCTTTATGTATGAAGGGGCTTCAAGTATTGATCGCTCAGTTAGTAAACCTAAAGGAATATTGTATATTGTGGAATTTCTTGTAGCTGCAGGTGTATTAGTAGCCTATATTCTAATAGATATGGCTTTACCAGCTCGAGATATTATATTTTATGTCATAAGCGGTATAGCTATCTTTGTTGGTATACTGGAATTTGTTCTGAGATTCTTTAAGAAGAACAAACGACGCGATAGAGATAATGTACCAATTGGTGCTTACGTTATGGTTCCAATCTTCATCGCTGTAGATTTAGTTAGAACAGCAGGAACGATTGAAGTACGTAATGCTGCTCTCACCGCTGCTTTAGCATTAGCTTGCGTAGTCTACTTCGTATTATTCTTCCTTGCATATTCATTTGCAGGTGAAGCTTATCCCTCAAGATGGAGTCGTGGACGAGGAGAAGATTACGAAGATGAAGATGTAGAAGATGATGTTGAGATGGATTAAGATTAATTTTAATTAATCAAATCCAATTTCATTTTTCCCTTTTTTTTACAATTTTTACTATTGGTAATTTAATAAGAAAAAAATTATAATATGTAATGAGAACTCGATTATTAGTTGGAGGATGAACAATCATCACATTAAATTGGTCTGATATTTTTTTGGAATCATATCAAGAAATATTGAAAAACATCAAAAAAATCAATGGTATTGCTGTAGGATTCAATACAAATGTTGATGTAATAATAAAATATGATTCAGAAATGATCTTGAAAATGATTCAGGACTTGAAAGTCGAAAGTTATTCCTTAGTAAAAGAGATAATCGATTGGAAAGGAGTAATCCAAAAATCGACTGATTATATTACAGGATTGTGTGGCTGTTTTGAAAAGGGCAAAGCTAGTGAATGGTTGATTTCAAATAAAAACGCATATCAGAAATTAATTGATTTACTCCCCGCTGAAAGAGTACTAATGATGGGTGGGCAGGCAGGAAACATGGCTAACACTTTATCAGAGCTTAATGTACCTAAAATTTTTGTTCATACTCCAACGTTGCCTAAAGTTTTGAAAACATTATTTTTGAAAAATAAAAATATCCTTATGCCAACTTATGACAAAAAAGGGCAATTATCTTTTAAGCACCCAACTAAGGTTGAGGGTTATGATGAGTCTTTGCACCTCCATATTATCTCAGAATTTAGGAAAAATGATCGATTAAAACTAAATGATAATTTAATATGGAAATGTCCTCGAGACAATCGTTTTATTGCTACGTATGATCCACCAAACTCTCAAATGACTATCAATAAAGCTTTTTCTGAAGGCATTAATCAAATCGCTGAAGAATCAAATGTTATGATTTTATCAGGATTTCATATGCTTACTTTCGGTGAGGAATTTAAGGAGAAGAAAGTCGAAAGGAAATTAATAGAAATATTTGAGTTAATTACTATAGCAAAAGAAGCAAATCCAGAGCTAATGGTACATTTAGAGCTCTGTAGTACAAAAAATAAGCAAATGTTAGAGTTATTATTAAACAAATCAATAAAAGGAAACTATTGGGATAGTATGGGGTGTAATGAGCGAGAACTCATGGAAATACTGACTGCGATTGGTGAAGTTAAATTAGCTAATATTTTAAGAGAGAATTTTACTCAAGACAATGTCTTGGAAGCAGTATTAAAAATAACTGAAAAACTATCATTAAAAAGATTTCACTTACATCAATTTGGTTGCTATTTAATAGCTGTTTCAAATAACTATCACTTACCAACTGATCAAATACGCAAAACCTTGTGCTTTTCTGCAATAGCTACTGCTCATAAAGCATTGACCGGACAAGTGCAGAAAGAGATAAAATATGATGTTTTAATTAACGAGTATTTTGTAGGAAAAACACCAACTGTAGAATTCCAAGCACTTGAGAAAAGCATGCAAGCGAAAGGCAAAAATGGTTTGTATAAAGAACAAGGTATTCTACAATTAGATAATTTTCAAATCGTAGCAATACCAACTATAATAATTGATAATCCAATTTACACAGTTGGGCTAGGAGATACCATTTCCTCAACAGCATTATTAGCTGATGCAGTTCTAAAGAGAATAAAAAAATAAGAAGCAAGATTGTATGACAATCTAGCTATTAATTCATTGGTCAACAACTTCAACTAATTTACTTGTAGTTACATCATAAGGCTGATTTTTCTCGCTAGGTTTAGGTTCGGGGATTTTGCCAGTATAGACCTTTGTAATCCAAGCTTTACCTCTAAAACGTTTACGGATCCAATTAGGCATAAGCCAACCAATATAACCAAAACCAACAGCAAAGAGAACAACTAACCCTCTTAGAACAAAAAGAATGGCTGATAAGAAGGCTACCTTATTTGCACCAAAAATATATCCTCCAAGCATTAAACCTGTTGCTAAGAGAAGTATAATGGATACTGTGACAGTTCGTAAACCTTTTTTGGTAACAATATCCTTAGCTTTTCTCTGCAAAATAATAGTCCGATAAGCAAGACGCAAATAGGTAATAGAGCCAATAGCAAATAATCCGAATGTTACTATCAAATAAGGCCATTTAGTGGCAGGATAATAGAGATTAAAATTGGCTTCCGCTAATTCTATAGTAGTATACCAAACTGGATCAGCCACATTAGTAAAGATTTCTTGGAAAGATAAGGCACCAACGACTCCAACAAAAGCGCCAAAGACAGAGGTATATAATGATTTGAATAAATCATTATCTCGTATGAGATGCCTATTCCCAAAGAAATAGATCCAATTGATAGTATAAACTAGGCAAAGCACTCCAGTAATATGCATTGCTTTGACCCACATAACAACTGTAGTATTGCCAGGTAAATAACCTTCCATAAGGAAAGCAGCGGTAACAAGAGCTTCATTTAACCAAAGACTGAAATAAGCAAAAAATAGAAGCAAAGTACCAATGGTTCGTTTACGGAAGAAATTAACCAACAATAATGTGTTGAAAACAGATAAAACTACAATGTTCAATGCACCAGGAATGATATAATGTAAAGAATAAATCGTAAGAACTTCCAATATTAATTACTCCTGAAATTGGTCAATAAACCATTTGAATCCTTCAAAAATACCTTCACCAGTAATGGCTGAAGTGACATAACAAGCCCATTTAATATTGGCTAATTCCATTAAACCGAATCTTTGAATAAATTCAGGTCGGGACATAGCATTATCGAGATCACTTTTGTTTAATAAAATCATAACTGGGATAAAAGGATTAATCTGAGTCTGAATGATATTATGGAAAATTTTCCTTGACTCATCTAATCTAAAAAAATCAGTGCTATCAACAACATAAATCAAACCATCAGATTTTTCATTAATATCAACCCATAAACCACGGAAATCCTCCTGACCACCAAGGTCGAAGATATCCATTTGTAATTTGGGTAAATTAATGACTTCTCGGTTTACTCCCATTGTTGGGATTGTTGATTTATATTCACCTTCTACTAAATACCTTACAATTGTGGTTTTCCCTGCTTTATCTAGGCCACATATTGTTATATTTACTTGTTTCGTGTGTTGCTTAAATAACCTAAGTAAAAAAGCCAAAGTTACTATTCTCCTTGCTTATTTCCATAAGTCTTTTCCAAATTCTTGTAATGCTTCCATATCTTTGTCTTTTTCTTGCTTGCTCTTAAAGTCAAATTCTAAAGAAACAATTGAGCTTATTCTGATATTCAGTGATCCTTCGATCAGTCCATTATAGAGATTTGGTAAAATCTTTCCAATGGTACTTACATCCGCTAAATTATTTTTCTTTAGTTCAGTGATCGTAAATGAGAATACTTTTCGAATTGATTCTGAATCGTATTTCATATCACTATATACTGCTACTAGAGAAGCAATATTGTCTCTTCCGCTATCAGCTGGTACAGAAAAGACATAACCAGAAAACACAGTATCATCCACTGTGCTAGAAGCAAAATCACCATCTTTTGCGTTAAAAGGCATACTCTTAACGACTATCTGGTTTATTATTGGTTCAGGTAGAACATTGGGATATGCTTTTACAAGTTCTAATCCCTTCTGTCCCATTTGAACTAAACATAAGCATACTGGTTTCATTTACAGTAACCCTCACTATTTCCTTTGCTATACTTTTTATTTTAATTTGTAAAAGGATAATTTTACAATTAATATTTTGTTGATTTTCTTTTTAAGTCTTCTAGTCAGTGCATCATTCTACGGACAAAAATAAAACACTTTTTTTCAGCTATTTTGTTACGTTTTGTATTATTTTTTCAAGTTAATTCTTACTTATCATCTCTATATAACACCAAGATAATATTTACTCTTTTATTAGTCCTTAGAGAGTTGTAGTGTAGGTGGATTTTAAAATGGAACCACACAGCCCAGATCAAGATATCAAAATTGTTGTTACTGGACCATACAATGCAGGAAAATCTGAGTTTATTCAAAGATTTGGTACAAAACCAATGAATGTCGCAGTTAATGGTACAACGGTCGGATTGGATTTCACTCATGAAATGATTGAAAATTTCCATGTACATCTATTTGGCACACCAGGGCAAGATCATTTCAAAGATGTTCAACAATGTGTCGCTCGAGGAGCTTCGGGTATCATAATGGTTATTGACAGTACTGATCCAGCAACATTTGCACAAGTGGAGGCTTTAACAAAACGGATTAAGGCTGTATGTGGTCGCGTTCCTATCGTTATTTGCGCTAATAAACAGGATAAAGAAGGTGCAATATCTCCTGACAGGATCAAACAAATGATTGGTTTCAAAGGGAAGGTTATTGGTACCTCTGCTGTTCGTGGTGAGGGAACGAAGACTACACTCGTCGAGGTCTTAAAACAAATTCGTAAATCAGAAGCAGAAGAATAATCTTCAGTTTTTTAATGGGATGTAATTTCTTACATCCTCTGATTTTTCTAATTTTTTAAAAATAGAATACTATTCCGTGGTAAATAACCACAGAATAATTATTTCCATTGATTAATAATAAAGAACACTATCGGGATCTATTTTTGCGTCGTCATGGACTTCCCAAACAGTTTCTTTCTTACGTTTGCTTTCTGTTTGGAAAATTTTATCTTCATCTTCTAGTTTATGCATATGTGCTTTCAGTGTTAAATCGTCAACTAATTCTTTCCATGGTTTATACCATTCGATTCCTAAACTTAAGTACACTTCTTCTTTTAGTTCATCGAAAGTGCAAGCTCCTTTTGATGTCAAAGTAACAAGAATTGTTTCTTCGTATGTTTTATGTGCACTCAATGCTTGTTTAATTAATTCTTTTGCTTGTGAACCGATATAAGAACCATCATACGCTGGACAAAGCATATCTACATCTGCTCGGGAGATGAATTTTAAAGCACTCTCTCTCGCAACTGCGCTTCCAGTTTTATCAATTAAATAATTGCTAAATTGCATTGGATAGATATATAGCTCTGCACCTGTGAACATTGCTTTTTGCTTTGAGCTGAAGAACATTGAATGTCCTTGACTAAAACCAGGATAAGCTATTACATAGAGAGTTGTTTTTCCGAGCTTTATTTTATCTCCATCTTCAAACACAGCATCTGGTTTTATACTTCGTATTTTTTCCCATGGTTGAAATGAAAATCGTCCACTTTTGCTATTTGGTTCAAAATGCTTTTCTGGTAAAAAGAGATATGGTTTTCGTAATGTATCTTCAGCATCCTTATGACAAATTAATTGTGCCTTTGGAAACATCTCTTTTAATTTCTCTGCTCCACCAATAGCATCATGATGTTCACGTGTTAATAAGATGTGTTTGACTTCACTACGTTTTCTTCCAGCATGGTCGATACATTCACCAATCTCAAATTGTATTGTTCCTAGAATACCGGTATCGATAATAGCAATATCATCATCCATGATAATATAGGAAGCATTTCTTTCACCACCAGGTCCATGTTCCCCATACACATTCCAGATTCCATCATTTATTTCATCAAAAGTCATTTTCATTACCTGTTTTTATTTTAACAATAGATATGTAGTAATTTATCTAAAGTATTTTTGCTTTTTCTTAGATAAGAACCTTTAGTTATTCATGGTCGATAGTTCAAAATTGATTTCCTAATAACGTTAATATTTTTTAGGACATAGAATACTACTATAGTATTAATATTAGTTAATTTAGAGGTTCCAGTATGTCTTCCTCCTCTCGAGATGTCAAGAAACGGTTATTTGAATTTGCTAAAAATGAATATGAAACCAAATCCCCCGAATATACTGAGGTTAGAAAAGCTAAAGGAACAAAAACTTTCTACCATGGACCAATCCCTCAGCTAATTCTCACTAGATATAAGGCAATAGCTTATACTGTCTTTGTTCATTATGGAACAATGGCTAGATTATATTATTTCAATAGAGATGGGTACTGTGTAAGTGAAACTAGCTATTCTGAAGATCAATTAGATAAAATAATCAAGCACCTTGAGAAAACATCTACTAGAGTTTTGCGTTATCCTAAGATTGAAGTAAAACCAACCATTAGCGATCATGCAGTTGAACTTGATAATAGATATTCAGAGATTATTGAAGACATTGAGAAAATTACTAAGATTAAGGTTCAAAAGAGACCAATAATAACCATCAACAATCAATTGGATGATAATAAGAATTATTGGCTACAACCATTTCAAATAGTTGAAGGTTTTCTAGAAGTTCCTGTAAATCTAAAAGATAATAAATACTTACAAGAAATTCTCACTAAGGAAGCTTTCTTTGTTGTGATTAACTCTGTAATAAATGATGATTACTTATCACGAGAATGTGCACGAATGGCTTCTATGTTATACTTAACTAATCATTCTAAGCTTGAAGAATTATTGCTTGATTGGAAAGTTAAAAAATTAGCAATTAATAAATTAAATAGTGATCAAGCAAATAACAAATTAGAATTGCTAAAATTTTTCGATTATTTAAAGGAATTAAAGAAATTATTTTTTGATAGTTTATTATTTGGAGATAAATTTAGTTTTACAGAAAAACAAATATCATGTTTCATTGATTCCTTCTTCAATGAACTATACACTGAAGAAGATGCTAAGAACAAAATTGCTAATTTTATAACATCTCTTGAGAGTGATAAAGAATTCAATTTAATAAAAGAAGACTATGCAATATATTTATTCATTAAAGCAATATCTGAATTTCAATCTAATTCTATTGGATTAATTACTGATAATACATTAAAAGCAGCTAATAACATAGCTAATTCAAAACCCAAAGGAGAAGTTGTTGACCAATTAATCAACGCTATTAATAATAAGCAAGCAAAATCCTTTCTATCAATTTGGCGCTCAAATATTAATTTATTTTCAACAGAATTTGATTATCAAATTGATGAAGTTCTAGAAACAATTTATTACAAAGGCATTGATTTCATAGTTGAATTCACATCAACTAATTTTGATACTGCTGGAGACATAATATTAACTTTTATTAA
Source organism: Candidatus Gerdarchaeota archaeon (assembly GCA_016840945.1). The sequence continues at coordinate 9,932 of JAEORJ010000017.1, read as the reverse complement.
TAGATTAGATAGTGATTTAGGTTCTTTTACAGCGGAGGATCTTAGATGGACCCCACGAGATAATATTGAAATTATTGGTGAGAAAAGAAAAATAAAATTAGCTTCTTTCAAAATGAATGAGAGGTATTCGCTGAAAATACCAATTTTATTAAAAAAGAAAGGGACGGTGAATTTCAATAATCTAGGTATAAGATTTAATGATGCTTTTGGTTATAAGCAATACCTTCGATTACCAATTCCATCCTTAAAGATTGAGTAAGTGTTTTATTTAGTAGAGCTCATAAGATCTGTTCATAAATCCACGCCAAATTTCAGGCATCTTACTTAATTGTTCTTGGACTATTTCTTCAAGTTGTCTTCTGGTTCTACTTTCTTTCTTGCCACCTACAATAGCTAGTTCTATAATTTGTGGTTCAGTGATTAATTTGCCTATTTTACTAACTAAATAACAATCAGCATTATCAACACTTAATTCTGAAACCACTTCCTCGCAAATCTTTCTTGCAGCTATATTGTAAGTTTTTCCAACATGACTGACTGGATTTTTACCTGCTGCTGCTTCGAGTGTCATTGGACGATAAGGAGTAATTAATCCATTAGCACGATTACCTCTACCAACTTGACCATCATCACCAGCTTCTGCTGATGTTCCAGTTACTGTTAAATACAAACAATCTTCGTTTGTGGGCACATCTGCTACATTAACATCCACACTAATTGATCCATCCCAGATTTTTGCAGCTAAGTCTTTTATTATCTCTGAAGCTTCTTCCTTGGTATTCAAATAATGATCCACATCGACTAATTCAGTACAAATCATTGCACAAGCAACTGTAAGGTCAATTTTCTTTCCTTTTCTAACTCCCATGACCTTAATATCTTCACCAATTGCTGGGTGTTTCTTTTTTGTTGCTGGGTCATTAAGTAATTGTTCAGTTTGGAAAGTTAATTGTTCAACTTTTGTAAATGGTGCAAAACCAATTCCAATCGAAGTGTCATTAGCACGTGGTATTTGATAGCTTTCTTCAAAGTTACCAACTAAATCGGTGCTACCAGACCTTATTTTGTAATCAATAATAATATCATGTTCAATGTTTAAGTGAGGTAAATCTTTTTTCAACCAATTTTTGGTCGTTTCAATAACAAGTTTTCCAATAGGTAGAAAAGTGCCATTTATTTGAGTATTAACTCCTACGGCTCTACCAACAAGGAGTAAATAGATGGGTTCTAAAACCTCTCCGTGACCAATTTTAGCGTTTGATTGTCCACCTGCTAATACTGCTTTATCTACATTATGATGCAAAATTCGACCATGATTTTCAATATACCATTTACTAACTGCAATACTTAATTCTTCAGCTGCTTTATCACATAAAAAATCAGGGTGACCTTTGCCTTTCCTTTCAACAATTTCTACTGGAAGTTTTGAGGGATTAACATCTCGATCATAACTAATAACTAAATTTTCCATTTTTATTCTTCCTTAAAATTATTATGAAACTTTATCTTTTTATATTTATCAATCTCAATTTGGTATTTTTTTTACTGCCTATACTATTAAACTATTTCGCTCAATGGGAATCTGATTTAGTTCTAAAGCTAATTATTTTCACTCCAAATTTGTTGGAGCTCCATAATAAGCTCTTTTTCTCTTTTTGATAATTTTTTAGGTGTTTCAACCTTAATTATGATATGCATATCTCCTTTTCCAAATCCTTGTAAATTGGGAAAGCCTTTTCCTCTAATCCGAAATATCGTATCATTTTGCGTTCCAGCAGGAATTTTTAATCTTTCCTCAACACCTTCAACTAGTGTGGGGATTGTAATAGTATCACCAAGTGTTGCTTGAGCAAAATTAATAGTATGTTCATAAATGAGCTCATTTCGTTCCCTGTGGAAATATTTGTGTTCTTTTAAATTAATATCAACATAAAGATCTCCTGGAGGGGTTCCTCGTAACCCTGGTTCTCCTTCTCCTTGTACTCTCAATCTTTGCCCATCGTTTATACCTGCAGGTATTTTAACATTGATTTTTTTACTTTTCTTAATCATACCAGAACCTTTACATTTAGGACATGGATGATCTACCATTTCCCCTAATCCTTGACAAAGTCTACAGGTGGATTCATTAATCATTATACCAAAAGGCGTTTGCTGTTGAATACGTTCAACTCCCGAACCTCCACAATTTGGGCATCTTTTTGGACTAGTTCCTTCAGCTGCGCGTGTTCCATTACATGCATCACATAATTCATTCTTTGTTACATCAACTTTTTTCTCTATCCCACTAGCAGCTTCTTCATAAGTTACTGGTATAACAATACGAATACTTCTTCCACGAGGGGAATATGATGATTGTCTACCTCTTCCACCACTAAAGAAATCACTAAAGATGCTGCCAAAAATATCGCTAAAACCAAATCCTGCAAAAGGATCACCACCAGTCCCACCAGCAGTCGAATCTAAACCAGCCCAACCTAAACGATCATAGACTGCTCTTTGATCTGGATCGCTTAAAATGGAATATGCTTCGGATACTTCTTTAAAATGCTTTTCAGCATTAGTGTCACCTGGATTGGCATCTGGGTGATACTTTCTTGCTAGCTTTCGATATGCTTTCTTGATTTCTGTCTCATCAGCATTTCTAGATACACCAAGGATATCATACGGACCTCTTTTTGCATTGCTCAAAAGTTATCACCATTTCTACTTTTGAATTAAATTAATAATCATTATTTAAATTCCTATGTTTATTTGCTTGAATTATTGTCAATTAAAATCTATGTAAATTTTTGAATTTTCTACTTTTTTCGTTATATATAGTACCTAGTTATGTTAAATAAAATGACTATGTTTTTTTCTATAGCTTTCAATTTAATTTCACTTTATTAATGAGAAATATTTTTTTACTAGTAAAATATCCCTAATGTATGAAAAAGGCAGTAAAAATTATTTTAATTGTTATTCCAATAATATTAGTTATTGGTGCTAGTACTATTTTGGGGACCTTGTTATATACAAAGAATAATATTGGGTATGATATTGGAGAATCAACTATTACAGGTTATATTTATCCATCAATTATAGAGACTTTTTTTGGTTTTATAATTGTTGAAACTCCGATCACAATTAATAATAGCGGTTTATATCCAATACGTGATTTAACTATTGTACTGACAGTTATTGGAACCGATTTTCCTGTTGAATTTCTTAATGGGTTGGTACTGGGGACTGGTACCAATTATCTTGGTGATATACTTGTAGGAGAACAATGGTCAGGTACTTTGGTATTAAATATGACACAGAATATTGTTGCACTCGCACTTAATGATGGTTACATGGAAGTACATGTTGACATAAGCTTGAAATTAGATCTTGGGATTTTTAAGATTAGTAATCAACAAACAGATATTCAGACCAAAACTTGGCCATAATAAAACTTGGGAATTTAATCTGCTATAATGGTCATTCTAAATAATTCCCAAGAACTTATTTTCTAAAAATCTATCCTAAATTAACGTGAATGTGAAAATATAGTAAATCCTTAAAATAAAGTTATTATGAATCTTAAGCAACAAAAAAAAGAATACTTTGGAGATTTCAATTCTATGGGTCAAACAGTAATAGAAAAGATATTCTCAGCACATTCAACTGATGAAGTGAAACCTGGCAAGATCATCTGGCTGGATCTTGATGTTAGAAGTGCACGTGATTTTGCAGGAGCGAATGTAGTTGAGAACCTTCGAGCAAATTATCCTAAAGAGGGTAAATTTGAGAATAAAGAGAAAACCGTTTTCACCTTTGATTGCGTTGTTCCAGCAAACAATGTAGGTTATGCTGAAAATCAACAGACAATAAGAGACTTCGCAAGAGAAGAAGGTATAAAGGTATTTGATTCTGAATGGGGTATTGGTTCTCACATTCTAATTGAAGAAGGATATAGTGTTCCTGGTTCAACAGTAGTTGGAACAGATAGCCATTTGAATATCATGGGAAGTGTTGGTTGTTTTGGTCAAGGAATGGGCGACCAAGATATTGCTTTTGGTATGAAAGCTGGTAAAACTTGGTTTGAAGTTCCTCCAACAATGAAAGTTATTATTGATGGTAATTTGCCATCTTCATGTACAGCTAAAGACTTAACTTTAGCAGTTATTCAACGATTGACTTCTTCTGGTGCCCTAGGTAGATCAATTGAATTTGAAGGAAAAGCTATTGACAATTTATCAATGGCAGGAAGAATTACATTATCCTCTATGGTTACTGAGATGGGTGGTATTATTGGTTTTATCCCACCAAATGACGAGGTAATTAATTACTTCAAAGGTAGAGCTAAATCAGAATTTACTCCTTATTATGCAGATAAAGACGCTGAATATATTGAAGAAATTGTTATTGATATTAGTAATCTACGACCACTTATCGCTGCTCCTTACAAACCAGATAATGTTGTTGAAGTTGAATCCTTAGAAAAAGACAATATTCATGTTGATTCGGCATTTCTAGGAAGCTGCACTAATGGACGATATGAAGATATGAAAGTAGCAATTGATATGTTACGAGGTAAAGAGGTTGCTAAAGACACTGTCATGAAAATTGTTCCTGCAACAAGATCAATCTTGGGTACGATGATCAAGAATGGTGATTTACAAGTACTTTATGATGCGAGAACAGTAGTAAGTAATCCTGGTTGTGCTGGTTGTGCTTCAGGTCAAATTGGCATGACCGGAAAAGGTGAAGTTCAAGTTTCTACTGGTAATCGTAATTTCAAAGGTAAACAAGGTTCAGGAATGACCTATCTTTGCAGTCCTGAAACAGTAACTGCTTCAGCAATTGCTGGTAAAATTATCAGCCCGGAGAATCTATAAAAGGAGGATTAAAAATGACTAAGCCAATTATCTTAAAAGGTAGAGCAGTAGTAATTCGAAATCAATCTGGTGAACCAATTGATGATATCGATACTGATATGATTTTCCATAACAAGTATTTGCATATTATAGATATTGAACAAATGGGTCAATATGCTTTTGATAACCTTGATGGTTGGAAAGATTTCGCTAAGAAAGCCAAAAAAGATGACATCCTAATTTTAGGCAATAATTTTGGTGCTGGTTCATCACGTCAACAAGCTGTTGACTGCTTTACTTCGTTAGGTGTACAATTACTTGTAGCAAAATCCTTTGGTGCTATTTACAAGCGCAATGCTATCAATGCTGGTATGCCTTTAATTTCTAGTGAAATTATAGATGATTCTTCAGCTATTGAAACAGGTGATGAAATTGAGGTTAATCTAGATACAGGATTGATCAAAAATATCACCAAGAAAAAAGAGTGTCAAGCTGAAGGTATGTCAAAAGTACAAATGGATATTTATCAAGCAGGCAATTTATTTGCTTACGGTAAAAGTTTGTAGCTTTTACCACTTTTTTTTATTTTCACAATTTTACTCCTAGCAATAAACAAAAATAGCTGAAACGAATAGTCATAATAAAGATTGATAGGAGTTAGAGTATTGTCAGAATTAGAAAAGAAATTACAGCTCATAGAGGAACGGATGAAAGAAAAATTAGTTGATTCAAAGGATGCCTTATTACTTAGAACCTTAATGGAAACATTACTTGACATACGTGAAGCTTTTGAAGAATTCAATCGATTCTTTAAAATCGACATCAATTTAGATGAATTAGAAGCTTTTCAACAACCTAAAGAAATCGAATATTCTGGTGAATGGACGCATTCTCTAATAAAAATTTGCGAAGTTTTAGTTGATCTATATGAAAAAATAGACAAAAAAGTATTAGCTGAAAAATGGCGTAAAAAATTGACACAATTAAAAGAATTAGAAGAATAGTTTTTTTTATTCTTCAGCTTCATCTTCCACTTTTACATCACTTATTTTTGTTGAATCATCTACCTTACTTGAGAATATTACTTGTTGTCGTTCTTGTTTTCTCATAACAGGTTCCAATAAATCAGTAGATTCTTCACTTTCTTTTATTTCTTCAGTTTTTACCTTTGGTTTTCGCATCCAGCCAAAATAAAATCCTAAACCTAAGCTAGCAAATAGCAATACAATTAAAACAGCTAAAAACTCAGCTGACTTAACACCTATTTCTTCAGTAACAATATCAACAATAGCAAAGGGTGGTAAAGCAAGATAATAACCAATCAGCAAGTATGCAAAGATTCCTATTGTAATAAACATGAAAAAGAAACCCCAAGGGTTCATATTAATTTTTAATTCTGCTTCTTCAGGAGACTCTTTTTTCTGCTTCTTCTTAGGCTCTAATTCCTCTTCAGGAATTTCCTCTGCATTGTTTTCCACTTCAACATTATCAGTTTCTTCAGAGGTCATTGTAATTTCATTCCTACGACTGGTTTCAAATTAATTTCATTTAAATTATAATCTTATTTTAAATTCTTTCAAAAGATATATTTCTTAAAGTGTATTTATTTATGTGATATTTAAGAGGTTTGTAATTGCCGAAAATAAACAAGATAATTCAAAAGAAAATAATCAATATTTTAAAAACAAAAGAATATAACTGGAAAGAAAAAGCCCATTTTATACTTTCGATAATTGACACGAATGAAAATGGCAATGAAATATTACAAAACATTATTGAAAAACACAAGAAAGCAATAATAAGAAAAGAAGCTGCTTCAGTGCTTGGTTATTTAAACAAACCTGAAATAGCTATAAAACTAATCCATAGGATTTTTGAAGAACCTGATTGGACTGTAAGGTTTGCATTATCTAATTCATGTGGAAAAAATTTAGAATTAGAAGCTATAAAACAAATACAAGTAACTTATAAAAATAAACTTGCTGAAACAGAAATAAATGAACATTTACAATTAAGAAAAAGCTTTGCTGAAAGCATTGGTCATTTGGGATTTGTTGAAGGCCAACCATTACTCCAAGAATTATTAAAAGAAACAGAAATGAGCAGAGAGCCACAAAACGATGAATTGATAATACAAATACTTTATAGTTTGGGGGAAGTTGGTGATAAAACAGTTGTTGATTTGTTGTTAAAATATTCAGCTGATAACCCTAAAAATACTGATAGTGTAAGACAAAGTGCAAATCACGCAATTGATAAAATAGCTAAAAGGTTTGGTTTTGTTTCGAAAAAAGGATTATTAGATGCAATAAATGAAAATCAAATATAATCTCATTATAGCTAAACTTATTAAATAATAGAAGAAAAGTTAACAAATTACAATCATAATTTATTATGATTCATTACAACTATTTCCAAATATAATACTTATGAGGAATTTATGTGGCAATTAATAAAACGCTAGCTGAAGCTCAACTGAAGATGCATTTGACAACAATAACATTTTTCTTGCTGAATATCTTTCATATCATTTTGGCATCAACTGCATCCATAAACACACAATCAGAGGGGATAATTCGTTTTGAAGTGCGATTTTTCTCTACTTTTAATGTTCCGACTTTAATCATTGCTCTAGTGCTATTTGTAGTTCAAATAATCATTTCTTATCTTGCATTGATAAGACAATTTAAACAATCAGGATTAGTCCAAATTAATGAGCTAGGAATCATAGGAGAAAATCATGCAAGCATAACAAAGAACTTACGTATAGATCCAAAAATAATCTACAGATGGACTATTGAACAAGCTGAAGAACAAAAAATAAAATCTATAAAACGAGTTTATTTAACTGACACCAGTATTCCAAATGCAATGACCCTTGATATTGTCCCTCTTCCTCTAGTTAGATGCACATGGATTGTTTTAGATGCAAACGTTCTTGAGATTCTTGACGAAAGAGAAATTAAAGCAGTAATAGCTCATGAATTGGGTCACATAAAATATTTTGATAGTATAATTAACATTTTTAGATATGGAATAAATTATTTCGTTTACATAGCCTACTCATGGTTTTTATTACGATTAATCTTTTATCTTATTCGAGGAGAACCTGATGCAATAAACATCACATTACAAATTGCCTTTGTTTTAGTATTTATTTTGATTCTAGCGGGATTGACTATCATAAATAGGATTCTTTTAAATTATTCGAGAAGACAAGCAGAATTAATGGCTGATTATTATGCTGCAAAGAAAGTAGGAAGAAATTATATTATAAATGCTTTGATTTTACTAGGACAAAGATTAGATGTCATTAATGCTTTTGGCATGGAATTTAAATGGCTAGGCAGTAGAGAAAACAGAAATGATGTTTCAAAGGAATTTTTATTGGGATTAAAGAATCTTCCACCTGAAGAATTATCTACAAAAATATCTCGAGAGAGAGCTGTGAATATTTATGTCCATCAAAGATTACAAAGCTTGAAAGATGACCTTTGTGTGCCTTTAACTGATGAAGAGATTAAAGATTTAACCAATCAAGCATCTATCAAATTATTATCATTAAGGGAAGAACAACTACAAAATGGTTCATTAAAGGATCGAAAAATAAAATCCGAGATGCTAAAATTAACGATAGATTGGTTGGGGGTTGATCAAAACAAAGATCAATATCTGGAAGATGAGGAAATTGATACTTTAATAAAAACAATTCTTAGAAATCCAAACAAAGAATTGTTTGAACATGATGTTTACAATAAACTGCCAATTTTTAGTCGCAATCACCCCTCCATGAAAGACAGAATACTCTTTTTGTATTATACGCATAAAAATACCAATAAACAAAATAAAATAGAAACTGAAAGCTGAATACTTTCAGTTCACTCTTTAGAAGCTGTTATTAAAAAATAAAGTTCTTTCTCTAATTAAATGAGATTAATTTAAAATAACAGCTGATGAGAATGTCAAAGAAAAGCAAGGGAACTAAACAAATTACAATTGATGATGAAACAGAATTTGAGGATAATTATTGTAGTGATTGTATATATGATTGGTGCACAGCAAGAACAAAAGTCAAGTTTTGTACTATGAAAACAAAAGGACTATTTGAATGCCGAAGTTGTATGTTAAAAATAATTGGATCATTTGAAAATACTCTAAAATCAATAACCACACAAGAAAAAGAAACAATTAGCATTACAATTGAGAACTAATTTTTTTTCTTTCTTTATCTGCCTTATTCAAAAACATTTAATACCAATTTACTAATTAATGACAGAAAAAGCTATAGGAGATATTCCTTGGATCTTAATATTAATCACTACTATTGGCACGAAGTCATGGGACCCTTGCTGATTTATTCAACTAGTAACTATCGGATTAAAAACGAAGATATAATGATGTTATTGAGCTTAGTTAAGCCTTATGCTGTTAGCGATGAGTCTTCATTAATGGGTCCATCTTATCTTGGTGACAGAGTAATTATGACTTATAATCGCTGTTTAAATTGTCCAGAAGCAAAGGATGAACGCATTAGATTAATGGGTACGGAGTGTTGGGTTTTGCTATCGTGTGAAAAGGATTATGAGGTTGTGTTATTAGGCCAAATTGATGTAGCTAAAATGATTTTAGATATTGAATTTGATCAGATTATGGAAGTTAATCAATATACTACTGAGATAGCTGAGCATGTATCGTCAGCAATTGAGAAGATTTATCTCTAAAAATCTCTTTCTTTATTTTTTGAGCAAACCATAGTTATCAAAATGATTATAATATTCAATGAAATTTTAATAACCATTACTCATAATGAACAATGAGTATAGAAGCAATATTAGTTGGTCAAATAGAAGTAATTTTGTAAAGAAGAATTGACCATTAATATAGCAAGTAGAAAATATCGGTGAAAAACCATGTTCGATAATCTTCGCTATGGACTTGATATAGGTGAAAAGTTAGGTGCAGAATATATCGAAGCGCGTTATGATGATTTACAATTAAGAACGCTAGTGAAGGAAAACCAAAAGATAAAAGAAACAAACCTAAACCGACGAAGAGGAATAGGAATTGTTGCTTATTATAATGGAGTTC
>JAEORJ010000177.1 GCA_016840945.1 Candidatus Gerdarchaeota archaeon | reverse complement strand
AGCTAATGAATATTTTTTCATTAAGACCAGAATTATTCAATTGTGTTAGTATTAAATCATAATAAGAATGATAAAATGGATGAGTGCTCATAGGTTGTTTATAGTCTATATCAATTACTAAATCATTATCTCGGGTTAAATTGATTACCTCTGCTAAGCTAGGAATTTTCTCACCAATATACGAATTAGCTAGAGTCTGGGAAACAATCCCTTTGGTAATAGTATTATATGGATCATTTTCAGTAAACCAAGAACCTGCATCTAAAGTTCGTAATTCAGCAAAGGTGAAATTCTCTGCTGGTTCATATATTCTTGTTGGGAAAATTTCTTCTACGTTGGTAGTTCTTTTTAAATTATCATCATGCATTAAAAATAGTATACCATCATAACTTATCCTAATATCTACCTCCCAACCATAAGCTCCCCAAGCAATTGCTTGTTCACCTGCTGCAATGGTATTTTCTGGTGCTAAATGAGATGCCCCTCGATGAGCAATTAATTTAGGTTTATCTGGTAATGGGTTTACTACATTTGATGGTACAATAACAATAGGTAATATGAAGAATGTTAGAAATAACATTGAAATGAAAATTGCTAATGTGATATTTCTAGGATTGTTTTTAATTGTACTATTCCATATTTTTCTTAATTTAGGAATAAGAACTAGTAAACTTGCACTTAGCCCAGTAATTATAATTAACCAAATAATTGGGCTATAATTCTCTAATTGTGTTCGAACAATTGATATTTCTTCCCCTGATTCAGTTATTAGAAGATATAACATGAAATTCCAGATTAAGAGAATTGGAAAGGGAATAATTCTATTAGCTAAATGTGGTTTGGTTATACCAATCTTTATTCTTTTTATAAGATAGAATGTTACTAAAAAAGCACTATAAGCACAGACAAGTACGGTTAGTGCAAATATACTTGCAAACCAATTCGTTTCTACATCAATTATACTTATTAAATAATTATTAATGTCATACCAAAGTGGTTTCATTAACAGAGTTATTAAAGTAAAAATAAATAAATTAACAAAGAAAATACCATAAAAAATTAACCAAATTTGCTTATATTTTCCTGGTTGTTGTTTCTCATTTAGCTGTTCAGTCATTTTTTATCAATTTACTTTTACGTTTTAATTTATATTTATTTTTCATTTTTACTGTTTCAAGCAAAAATATGAAAATTAGAAAGCTTTAAGAATTCACTAAATAATTCAAATTCATTTATAGATTGTCGATATTCAAGATTGTTAAATGGCGAAACAAAATCTTGAATGTGAAAAAAATGGTAAATAAACCCGATTGGGAAAATTGTGAAGTTATAGGAATAAATAGAGAACCTGCTCATAGTACTTTTATTCCTTTGTCAAGTGTAGATTTTGCCTTAAATGATTTACCAGAGAATTCTCCCTATTACTTATCTCTTAATGGTTTGTGGAAATTTAATTGGGTAAAAAAACCCTCTGAAAAGCCAATTAATTTCTTTGAAGTAGATTTTGATGCTAGTAAATGGGCTGATATTAAGGTCCCAAGTAATTGGGAAATGCAAGGGTACGATATCCCAATCTATTCTAATATCAATTATCCATACAGTTTGAGTTTAGTAAAATTAGAGATACCAAAGATTGACCATGAAAATAATCCTGTTGGATCATATCGAACAGAATTTGAATATGAATCAGAAATAGAAAATCATCGAGAAGTCTTTCTTCATTTTGCAGGAGTAAAATCAGCTTTCTATGTTTGGTTAAATGGTGAAAAAATTGGCTATAGTCAAGATAGTATGACTCCTGTTGAATTTAATATCACTCCTTTTATTAAAAAAGGTAAAAATATTTTAGCAGTAGAAGTTTATCGCTGGTCGGATGGCAGCTATCTAGAAGATCAAGATATGTGGCGATTGAGTGGAATCTTTCGTGATGTTTTCATATATACTACCCCAAAAATACACATTCGAGATTTTTATGTTTATAGTGAATTCGATAGCACCTATACTGATGCCACATTGAAATCTAAAATTAAAATTAGAAATAATAGTGGTCTATTAGCAATGACCCATAAAGTCGAGCTTGAAATATATAATAAGGAAAAAGAACTAATTCCAACTGAAGCTAAACTGTATAAAACATTCAATCTTGGAACAAATTCAGAAATTCTAATTGAATTGGAATCTAAAATAATTAATCCAATTAAATGGTCTGCTGAGATTCCTTATTTATATGATTTTGTAGTTATTTTGAGAGATGATAATAACAAAATATTAGAAGTAGCACATAGTAAATTTGGTTTTCGTCAAGTTGAAATTAAAAAGAGTCAAATTTTAATAAATGGACAATCGATTAAGATAAAAGGTGTTAATCGTCATGAACACCATCAAGATGAAGGAAATGCCATACCATTTGAAACTATGGAACAAGATATTAAATTAATGAAGCAATTTAACATAAATGCTGTTAGAACAAGTCATTATCCAAATCATCCAAAATTCTATCAGCTCTGTGATAAATATGGCATTTATGTAATGGATGAAGCTAATCTCGAATCACATGGTTTAAGAAATATCCTACCAGTAAGTGATCCAAATTGGACCAATGCTTGTTTAGATAGAATGGTCAATATGGTGGAACGAGATAAAAATCACCCATCAATTATTTTCTGGTCACTAGGTAATGAAGCTGGTTTTGGTGATAATTTCAGGAAAATGAAAGAACTAGCATTAACAATTGATCAAACAAGACCAATTCATTATGAAGGAGATCATCATGTTGAAATCTCTGATCTTTTCAGTACAATGTATTCTACTCCAGCAGTTTTAGAAACCTCGGGTCAACTTAGAAGAACACGACCCGATTGGTTTGCCCCTAAAATTGGTTCAAAAATTTACAAAACTAAACCTAGAATTCTTTGCGAATATGCACATGCAATGGGAAATAGTTTAGGGAATTTCCAGGAATATATCGATATTTTTGAAAAGTATGATAATTGTGTAGGTGGATATATTTGGGATTTTGTGGATCAAGGTATTCGTAGAACAACAGAAGAAGGTACTGATTATTGGTTATATGGTGGTGATTTTGGCGATAAGCCAAATGATGGTAATTTCTGTATAAATGGTATATTCTTACCAAATAGAAAACCTAATCCTTCTGCTTATGAGGTAAAGAAAGGTTATCAAAACATCAAAGTACTACCAAAGGATCCTGAAAAAGGTCAATTTATTATTTATAACAAATATAATTTTCTTTCATTAGATTTTGTTTATCTCGAGTGGGAATTGTCTGCTGATGGTGATGTTATTCAAAAAGACCTCATAACGGATATTCCTGTTAAACCACATGAATCATTGACCGTTACCATCCCCATTCAAGAACCTAAAATATTAGCTTTTAATGAATATTTATTGAAAATTTCCTTTAAGTTGAAAGAGGATACTTTATGGGCTCAAAAGGATTATACAATTGCTTGGGATCAATATTCTATTCCATTTAGGGCACAAGTACCTTTAATATTGAAAACTGATGATATCCCCGAAATCAAGTTTGAGGAGCAAGATGATTCAATAAAAGTTCATAATTCCAAAGTAACTTATGAATTCAGTAAAAAATCCGGAAGAGTTAAGTCAATTCTCTATCAAGGTAGAGAATTTATTGAAATGCCTATAACACCTAATTTTTGGCGTGCACCAATTGATAATGACTTAGGAATTCTTAATTTTGCTCCAAAATTTCTTGTACCATTCTTAAAACATCGATTATATAAATGGCGTTTTGCTAATAAGCGACAAAAATTAGTTAAAATATCTGTCGAACAACTAAATCCAAATGTTGTTAGAGTAAAAACAAAATCAAGAATGCCTTATGGACTTTCTTCCATGATAATAATTTATACTATTTTTGGTAATGGTGACATGCAAATAGATTTCAAATTTTATCCACGAGCAAGTATGATCAGAATGGGTATGCAATTAGCTATACCTTCTGATTTTAATCAAATAACCTGGTATGGTCGTGGACCTTTTGAAACCCAATTTGACCGTAAGACTGGTGCTTCAATAGAAGTTTATAATCGTAGTGTAGAAGAAATGATTCATAATTATGTAAAACCACAAGAAAATGGCAATAGAACAGATGTTCGATGGGCGACACTAAGAAATGATACAGGATTAGGTTTATTAGTAAAATCTTGCAGTAAATCTTTGCTTAATTTTAGTGTTTGGCCTTATTCTATGAGTGATTTAGAGAATGCTAAGCATATCAATGAATTGCCAATAAGAGATTTCATCACAGTAAATATCGATTATAAACAACGTGGTGTAGGCGGTGATTGGCCTGCTATTGCCCGAATACATTCAGAATATAAATTAAAGAAAGGCAAACGTTATTTCTATAGCTATAGATTGAGACCTTTCAATACAGAAGAAGATAATATTAGAAGATTATTGGAATATAATCTCCCACAATAGACTATTCCAATTATTTTTCTCTTCTCTTTTTTACCTCTATTTAAAAAAAGTGCGGATAAATTCACCAGAATTATTGATTTTTCTTCTATAAATACTGAATAGAATTTCTACAACGCTTTAATATAAAAAATAACCATTTATATTTAACAAACAGAACATCGATAAACAACTTTTCGTCATTTGCAAGGTAATCTGAAGGAAGGAATAACCAATGGTTGAAAAAATAATCAACAAGATTTTCACTGAAAAAAATAGCAAGATAAAATGCTGTTTACAAGTTTCCCTAACTCTCTAATTCAATAACAGAAACTATGGATATCACTATTTCAACTCAAGCAGACGTCGTTTATTCTCAATGGATAAAAAAATGCAGATCACGAGTAAGTGTTTCAGAAAGTCCAAATCATAATAAGCTTACAATCAAAATCACAGCAGAAAAAACAGCTAAGAAGCTGGAGAAATAAATACTATTACTTTACTACTAAATGTTTGGCCACTTGTTGATTCAACAAGCACTAATTGGTCAGCTTAGTAAATCGTCACGCTTCTTTAGCAAAAAATTCTCCGGCTAAAGAATGAGATGGGCTGTGTTATCCTTCCTTCAACGGTCCATCTCTTAACCCACCTATTTTTTTTATTAAAACTAAGTGAGTATTAATGGTTATAAACTACTTAGTATAATATTATTGTATGGAAGATATAGATAACACAAAAAAACGTAGAGATTTTGAGCAAGCATTTTCAAAATTGCTTGCTAAATTTAATGAATTTAAAGAAGATACTACTATTTTTGGTATGGAGCGAGTTGAAATTGAACAATTGATTCAACAAGTGAATCGATTAGAGCAGAAACTAGATAAACTCATTAAAATCGTTGGTCAACAATATAGTAAGGAAGATTAGAACTCGTTCTTGTATTTACTTCTCCATTCATCTTCTAACATATCCATAACAACATCATTTACATATTTACCTTCAACGAAATCAGTCTCTCGATGAATACCAACTTTTGTAAAACCAATTTTTTCATAAACGTGTATCGCAGGCTTATTTGTCTCAAAAACATTCAAAGCGATTCTATGCAAATTCAAGTAATCAAAACCAAAGTGTAAGAGAACCTTCAAGGCATCAGATCCATAACCCTTCCCTCGATTTTCTTTATTGTAGATAGCAATAGTTGCTGTTGCTGAACGATTAATAGGTCTTACTCCTTTGAGGCTTGCATGTCCAAGGAATGCTTTTGTCTCTTTATCTTCAATAGCAAAAGTATATCCTCTACCTGCGTTTTTATCTTCCCATGATTGTTTAATCCAATCTTCACGTTCTTTTTTAGAATTAGGTGTAATAGGACCAAGCTCTCTTCTAAGATCAATAATATTCCAGAATTTCATTATTTCTTCAAGATCAGTAATTTCTAATGCTCGTAAACGAGTTTTTTTACCTTCAAACATCTATATTTATCACTAATCTTTAATTAAACTATTATAACACTAAAAAGATTTTTAAAATTGATATAAAACTACTATACTGCGAGAGTTAAAATTATGCCTATTTTACATCTAAATAGTCTACCAATAGGAAGTAAAAGTGATCTTATAACACTAGGTGAAAGTTTAGATAATTTCAAGGCATTTTTTCAAGATGTTTGGAATGATATTTTGAATTATTTTAAAGAAAATGGTTACAGAATCATAATGGCTATTGCTGTCATTTTAATTTTGCTTATTTTCACTGTTATCATAGAACGTTTAAGTACACGACTAATAAGAAAATTTGGTAGAAAAAATGAATGGGCAGATGAAGTCATTAATGGAATAGCTTTCATAGGTCGTTTGTTTATAGTTATAACAGGGGTTGGTTTAGTAACTGCTTTTGGTGGATTGCCTGAAGAATTAGGTATAACTATTACTGCAATCTTTGGTGCTGCTTTAGGTTTATCCTCAACCCAAACAATTGGAAATATCATTGCTGGTTTTACAGTTCTATTATCACGACCTTTCAGTTTAGGTGATTATGTTCAAATTGGTGATTCTGAAGGTATTGTTACAGAGGTTACAATCAATTATACTAAAATACAATCGAGAAATGATCGAACGATTTTAGTAACTAATAGAGAAATTTCATCAAGCAAGATAGTAAAATTTGGTACAGACCGAATATCCAAAACCTATACCATTTATCCCGCTTTTAATTACGATTTAACTACAAAACAATTAGCAGGAGTGTTCAAAAAAATCATTGATAAATATACTCCAGAAAGAGTGATTGATATTAGATATGAATTAATAGAGGTAACTAATTTACTTAGAAAATATGAAGTCTCTTTTGTTTTTGATTTTGTTGATGATTATTTTACCATACCAGCTGAATTTCTTGAAGATGTAATGGAAGAATATGATAAAGTTAAAGCACGAAATGATAATAAAAAATAAACTTGCATTTCATTAATATTTTATTTATTCAAGCAATGTCTTTTTATTAATTTGCTTCATATGTTATAAATGGTGACTTTATGGTTAATGTATTGAAGAAAGAACTTGCTATGCCATTTGATGAAGCGGTATCTCACGTTGAAAGAATCCTTGCGGAAGAAGGATTTTCACTAATAGCTACTAAACAATTAGATGATATATTTAAGAAAAAATTGGGTATAGAAAATCATCCTAGATATACAATGACATTAGCATGCAATCCCAAATTAGCTAAAATGGCTTTAGAAGCATCTTATAATGTGGGTCTCCTATATCCTTGTAGTTTTGTTATTTATGAAGAAGATAATAAAATAATTGTTTCACATGTATCTATAATGACTATCGCAAAAGAAGTTGGCTTAGCTTCTGAAGAAGCTATGAAACCTGTTATTGAAGTTACAAAAGAGGTAATTTTAGGTGCTTGGAATCGATTTTAATTAATTAAAAGTGAACCTAAAATTAATTCAATCTTATTTAATCTACACCAGTAAAGATTATTCTATCAGTTACTGTGGTTGGTTTGTCGTTTTTTATTGCAACCTTTTCTTCAATAATTCTATCAAAATATATACGAAAATATTGTTTAGTTAAAGTATCATAATTTACTATATCATAAATATCAGAACCAAAAGTATAAAGCACATATAGCAATACTTCTGCTAGATCAGAAAAATAGGATCCTTTTACTGTTTGCAAAATATGATATTTACCACTATTTGGTTTTCGAATTACCAATATACTACTACCATTGAACGGTTTAACATCTTGACCATCTTGATAACTCAAAGTAATTTTCTCAATAAATCTTCCACATTTGGAGCAAATTGGTTGCATTGAATTATCACGATATCGTTTAAATGCTAAACCCATTTTACAAAGGTAATAAATATCACAACTGTTGCAATAATAAGAACCTTCCAACTTTCTTTGGTTAAAATTCGAAATTTT
>JAEORJ010000176.1 GCA_016840945.1 Candidatus Gerdarchaeota archaeon | reverse complement strand
TATTAGAGGGAGCTGCGAGTGGCAGTGGAATTTATTATGGAACACCTTGGGAAACCAGTTTGGGAAATTTGTCCATTGGTCGTAGTATAGGAGGAGCAGCCCATTGCAATGGTTTAATATCAGAACCTATTATTTCGGGAGCACGATAAAATATACACATTTAAAACTATTTATGTTATACTGAAAATGAAAAATTATGGAAATTAGACTTAAACAAATTGATCTTAGTGGAGCACTTGATGGACAAGCGATTACATATAGTTCAAGTTTAGGTAGAATAGCGTGGGGTAATCCAGATCCAGGCCCACATGAACTTAGTGGTTCAGACCATATTGGAAATATCGCAGAATCACGAATTATTTTTAATGTTGCAGGTCATGATCATAGTGGAGATACCGATGGAGCTCTTGTTAGTTATAACGATTTGTCAAGTGTTCCTTCCTCTTTTACTCCATCTGCTCATAAAACTTCTCACCAGGATGGTGGAAGTGATGAAATAACAGTTAATGGTTTAAGTGGAGTACTTGCTCAACCTCAAACCCCTGTTTTACATGCTTCAAGGCACAATTATGATGGAGATGATTCTCTTAATCTCACTAATTTAAGTGGTATTTTAATCAATGCCCAAAAACATTTCTTTACGGTAGATGGAGGGAGTGATTTTACTACAACATTAATTGATCTTTTGAGCACCGCCCATATTGGAATTGAACATTCAAGTGGGGATGGGGTAGAAATCGCAATATCTTCAAGTGAATTGGTCGGTTCTCCTGGTTCTGCAACAAGTGCTTCTCTTGTTGTTTGGGCAGATGCAACGGGAGAAAATATAGCTGGGACAGGTATAACTATTGATGGTTCTGACAATATTAATATGAACAATGGTAATATCACCAGTGTTGGAACTGTTGATGGAGTTGATGTTTCAAGCCACGCTTCCAGACATATTTCTGGGGGCGTGGATCCTATTAAAATAGAGGATCTGGGAACAAATTTCTCTCAAAGCAAATTTATTTATTGTCAGTCTTCAGGAACCCTTTCCGCATCTTCATTTAAAAAATATGAAGAAGAAATCGCAAGCCAGAATGTTACTGGAACCGATACCGTTTTAACAGATTTGTTAACATATATTCCCAGCAATTTAAAAGGCATTCAATTGTTCTTAAATGGCCTTTTGCAACAGCAAGGATGGTCTAAAGAATATATTTTAACAGGATCCAATTTTAAACAAATTTATTGGTTGGCGGGAAGTGGGTTAGCCAATAATTTAAACACAGGTGATATAATCACAGTCAGTTATAACACTTTTGAAGAAATTACCTAATAAATTTAAAAATTATGACAATTAAACTTAAACAAATTAGTATTAGTGGAGCGATTGGAGGCCAAGCTGTTGTCTATAGTGCCAGTTTGGGAGGATTATCATGGGGTAATCCAGCTCCCGATAATCATTATTTAAGTGGTTCAGATCATATTGGAAATTTGCCAGAAGCCAGGATTATATTTGATGGTTCTGGGCATGATCATAGTGGTGGTTCTGAAGGTTGTCCAGTTAGTTATAGTAATTTAGCAGATGTTCCTTCGTCTTTTACTCCTTCGGCCCACAAAACTTCCCATCAGGATGGAGGAAGTGATGAAATAACGGTTAATGGTTTAAGTGGAGTACTTGCTCAACCTCAAACTCCTGTTTTACATGGAACTGCTCACGAATGGAATCAAACAGATGTTATGTCATTTACAAATCTGAGTGGTACTTTAGCAGAGACACAAAAGATTGAAGTTGTAGTAAATGATAGTGGCATAATAAAAAAAGAAATTCTAAACTTTATCACATCTTCTCATATTAATATTAATGTTTGGGATGATAGCGGGACCCAGGTTGCAATATCAGCAAGTAATCTTGTTGGGGCGCCTACCTCCACAATAAGCGCATCTTTAGCAGTATGGGCTGATGCAGCTGGAAACAACATAACTGGAACAGGAATAACTGTTGATGGTTCTGATAATATTGACGTTAATGGGGGTAATATCACCAGTGTTGGAACTGTTGATGGAGTTGATGTTTCAAGCCACGCTTCCAGACATATTTCTGGGGGAGCAGATTTTATTATAGCTGAAAATTTGGGTACTGATAGCAGTTTAAGAAAATTTATATATTCTTCGACGGGCGGTAGTATAACAACGGCCTCATTTAGAAAATATGAAGAAGAAATCACAAGTCAGAATGTTACTGGAACCGATACCGTTTTAACAAATACTTTAACTTATACTCCTGATACCTCTGGAAGCGTACAATTATCTTTAAATGGCTTACTTCAACGTCAAGGCGCTTCAAAAGATTATATTTTAACTGGCGCTAATTTGCAACAAGTTTATTGGTTGGCTGATTCTGGAACCGCTGTAGATTTAGAAACCAATGATAGACTTTTGGTCACCTACAATACTTTTGAAGAAACAAGTATTATAGATAAACTTCATAATGTTATGACAGCTGAACCATTAAGTCTTTGGCATGTAGATTATGGTGTTGATTTAGATGTTAATCTTAATGTAACGGGCTGGAATGATCAATGGGGAAACAATACGATGAGTCAAACTACCGTATCAAAAAGACCCTATTTTTATGGTTCTGGTTCAGATCATTATATAGAATTTGCGGGACCCGCTTCCACCGAACAGTTGCAAATGAATAATTTGTCTTCCACGGCTACCCCTTCCGATTGGATTTTATTGATTGGCCATAATCTTCAAAATAATACAGATTACCAATATATTCTTGAAACAGAGGATTCATTATTTGGTTTAAAGGCCGTGGATGCTTCAGATAAAACAGAATATGCATACTCTTTGGGAAATAAAACAACTACTGAAACAGCTATCACTGGCTCTCAAATAATAATTTTCTTACTTAAAGGTGGGACAAATCAATCAAGAATTCGTAGAAATGGTATTGAATTGACGCCTGCAACTGATTTTACTTATGTTGCCACTGAGATAACAGGCATTAGTAATTTTGGTGCAAGTTATACAGGGGGAAGCACTTTGGAAAGTAATGTTAAATTTTTTGCAATGTATAAAGGAACTTTTGATGATGAAGATTTGGCATACATTGAAGATGTTGCTATGAGAGAGATGAATTTGTTATAACAATTTTTAAAAGATTATCATGAAAATTAAATTAAATCAAATTAATTTTAGCGGAGCATTAGATAGAGATGCTATTATGTATAGTGGAAGTCTAGGAGAACTTGCATGGGGAGATCCAAGTCCAGGGGCGCATTCTCTCAGTAGTTCCTATCATTTAGGTAATCTTCCAGAAAATAGAACTATTTTTGATAATTTTGGACATGATCATAGTGGAACCAGTGCGGGAAAGAATATTATTTATGGTAATCTTGTGGGAGTACCCTCAACCTTTACTCCTTCAGCTCACAAAACTTCCCATCAGGATGGTGGAAGTGATGAAATAACGGTTAATGGTTTAAGTGGAGTACTTGCTCAACCTCAAACTCCAATATTACATGCAACAACACATGAATTTGGGGGGGATGATGAAATTAGTGTTCATAGTGGTTCTGGAATTGCAGCGAGTCTGCAAAAAATAACCTCAAAGGTCAATAGCGTCACTAAAGCCACGACAACTACTATTAATTTTCTAAGTACCGAACACATTGAAATTAATAGTTGGGATGGTGGTCCATCGGGACTTAAAATTGCAATAACTGCGAGTAATTTAGTCGCAGCTCCTAGTTCTGCAACAAGTGCATCTTTAGCAGTATGGGCTGACAGTTCTGGTAATGGCATTGTCGATACTGGTATAACCATCGATGGTTCTGATAACATTGATATGAATGGTGGAAATATCACTAATGTTGGAACTGTTGATGGAGTCGATGTCTCAAGTCATGCTTCCAGACATATTTCGGGGGGTGTGGATCCCGTCTTAATTGAAAATCTTCTCACCGAAGTATCTCAAGGACAATTTTTGCAAACGGGTCTTACTGGAAGTGTTAACGGAATATTTTTGAGAACATATTTTGATGAAATTACAAGTGAAAATATTACAGGAACAGACACTATTTTAACAGATCAATTATCATATACTCCTGTTAATTTTGAAAGTGTTCAGCTATTCTTTAATGGATTGCAAGTAGAACAAGGAATAGATAAAGAATATGTTTTAACAGGCTCTGGTTTTAAGGAGATTAAATGGCTAGCCAGCACTGGTTTGGCAAACGATATGGATACAGATGATAGAATGATTGTCTATTATGACACAATTGAAGAACCAAGCATTATTGAAAAATTAGCTAACGTATCATCTGCAAAACCTGTTAGCCTATGGCATGCTGATTATGGAGTAGAAGTTGATACTAACCAAAATGTTTCTGGATGGAGAGATCAATGGGGAACAAATCATATGGTGCAAGCAACGGCCAATGCAAGGCCTTATTATGTTACTTCTGGATCTCCCTACAATCGTAATGAAATTGAATTTTCCACCGAGTATCTTAGAATAAATGATTTATCTGAAACAGCCGAAGCAAATGATTGGGTATTTATATTTGGTCTTGATCCTGATTCGAGTGCCATCAATCAACAACTTTTTTATTCAACAGAATGTCCATTTCAAATCTTTTTTAGCGATTCTTCTCTCCATATGCAGTATGTTTTTACCGGGAGTTTTTCATATTCCAATCAAACCATAACAACAAATAATCAAGTTTTGATTTTTAATTTGAAAGGCGGGACAGATACTTCAAAGGTAATAAGGGATAGGGTGGAATTGAGTAGCCCTTCTTGGGATTATGTTGCATCGGTACTTACTGGTTCAAGTTATTTAGGAGGCCAACAGACTTTTCAAAATTATATAGGAAATATAGTCTTTTTTGCCATCTATAAAGGTAGTTTTAGCGATAGCGATTTGGAATATATTACTAATATAGCTTGCGAAGAAATGCAGGTTTCTTAATAAATTAACCATTTTCAATTTTTTACATAAACTATTTTTTATGAAAGTTCCTCAAAAATTATTGCAAGTAACGAGAAGTTTGGATTATTGGAATTTGAGTGTCCAAGCTTCTCAAAGCAGAGATGAACTTTATTATACAGATAATTCTGGAAGTATTGTCCAATTAACTTATAGTGGTTCGTTAGGGGGTCAAAATTTGTCTCCAGCAAGTGGATCGGAGGTCAAAACTGGTAATACTTTTGATGGTTACCCTGTTTATAGAAGATTTTTTTCTGCAAGTAATATATCCAATAATACTGTGATACAAACAGGTGTTCGGGATTTAGTTCGATATGGGGGATGGGCAGTTCTAGGTAGTACAGATTACACAAGGTGTATGCTTCCATATCACTATGGCACTACTGCCTTCTTTTATTTTAGGATAACAGATGACAATGCCTTAACCATTTTAAAACATACAGCTTTTTCTAAAGATTGTAGATTTTTTATAGAATATACAAAAATTTAAAAATTATGTCGATACAATTTAAACAAATTGAAGGATTTGATAATATTAATGTTCAGTCTTCTGGGAGTAGAGAGGAACTTTATTATACGGATAATTTTGGGGATACAATTCAATTAACTTATAGTGGATCAATCGGTGGACAGAATTTATCTCCAGCAAGTGGATCAGATAATCCAGCGGGAGATACTTTTGATGGTTGTCCTGTTTATAGAAAATATTTTTCTGGTTCAGCATTGCCAGCTGGTTATCTTTTAGAGACAAACGTTAGAGATGTGATTTTTTGCGGAGGATGGATTAAACACGATAGTACATTTGTAAAATATTTGGTGCCTCATTTTTATAGCACCATACAATATTTTTATCTTCAAGTATTAGATAACAATGACTTAGTCGCGCAAAGAGGAACTACCTATGATCAATATGAATATAATTTTTATGTTGATTATACAAAAGTCTAAAAATTAAATGGAAAAAATTTATGTTGTTGGCCGGAAAACAAATAACAGGTTTTGATAGTTTAAATACGGTTACTTCCCAAAGTAGAGAGGAACTTTATTATACGGATAATTTTGGGGATACAATTCAATTAACTTATAGTGGATCAATCGGTGGACAGAATTTATCTCCAGCTTCTGGTTCGGAAATTAAAACTGGTTGCACATTTAATGGTTATCCTGTTTATAGAAGTTTTTTTTCTGGAAGTGCCATAAGCCAAAATTTTGTTTTAAAAAGTGGAATACGAGATGTGATAAGGACAGGAGGTTGGGCATGTCATGATGGAACCGCTTTTTCAAGATATAGAATTCCCTGCAGTTATTCTACAACTGTATTTTTTTACGTGACAATTTTAACTAATAATAATTTAGTTGCTTACAGAGGAACCTATTTTGATCAAAAAGATTATAGATTTTTTGTGGAATATACAAAATTATAACCGCTTTTAAATTTTAAAATATATCTTGAAAATGCACAATATTTATATCTGAAAACTAATAAAGGTATAAATAAATGGCAATTATAGTAAGAACAGAAACAGAAGTCAGTGCTTCAACACCCTCAACTGGAAAAATAAGCTTATTTGTTGATTCATCCACAAATGTTCTAAAAACAAAAGATGTTTCTGGAAGTATTAAAAAAATTGGAGGAGGTAATTGCCAGAATTTATCCCCAACTTCTGGTTCAGAAATTGATACAGGATATACTTTCGAAGGGAAAGTGGTTTATAGACAATTCTTTTCAGGATCTTCTTTGCCACTGGGCACAACTATTCTCATTAATGATGTTGATGATTTTGTAAGGGGTTATGGATTTGTAATAAATGATGATGGTTCTAAATGGTCTTTCCCTGTCGATGAATCATCTTCATTATACGCTCGTTTTAATGTGGATACATCTAACCGACTAAATTTTTCAACAGCAGGTGCTGCTATTACTGGAAATGGATACAAAGTGGTCGCGGAATATACAAAAATTTAATATTAATATTTTTTAAAATTTTTCAATACAAGCTGTGAATTTCCTTCTAACCTTTAAATTAAATTTAATATTAATATAAAAAATAAAAATTAAGATTTAAAAAAATTGATTTAAATTGATTTAAACTAGTTAATTAACTAGTTTAAACTAGTTTTAAGTCGAATATTTTTAAAATCACTGCATCTATAACTCTTTCCTCATCAATATTTAAAATCAAATTATGACTTTCACAGTACGAAAAAGATATAGTTCTGAGGTAGGGATACCACCTCCAGGAAAAGTTAATGTTTTTGCAGATCCACATGATGGATTTTTAAAATTAAAAAATCCAAATGGATCAATAACAAACATTGGAACGGGTGGAGCATTGGGAGATAAAGTTTGGGTAGTACGTGCAACTCAAACTTCAAGTTATTACAATAATGGAGTATCTTATATTCCTTTAGTAAGAAACACCGAAGATTCTTTAGATTTTCAATTTTCACCTGGTTTTTCTGGAATATTGAATTTTATTGTAGATTATGCCATGTCAGTATCAGATGAAGGAGATATAGAACTTCGTCTTGATTTTCTTAAATTAGAAGAAGGAAGTGATCCTTCTGCGGAATTAACAGAAAATCCTTCTTTTACAATTACTCCAGGGGATGATACAAATATGCATGTACTTTCTGGAGAAACAGAACAATCTTTAGTGATATCTGCCAGTTTTGGAGATCATTTTATTTTCAGGTTCAATAGAGTTTCTGGTAGTAACGATACACACCCTGGAGATTTTAGAATTTTAGATATAAGAGTTGCTAATAATGTTTAATATTTCAGATGCACCTTCACATTTTATATTACAAAAAGATCTGATAACTGATCGATCCTACAAACATATTTCAAAAAAATCCAATTTCGAAAATATTGGTTTAGATCCAGAAAATGGAATTGGTGCTAAAAATATTTCGGATACAATTGTTTTGATTAATGCGGGTGGATTTAAAGATCAAAGAATAACTGCTGAATTAAAATATATTTCTCCTACTATTCAGGGAGAAGAGGATATAGGAGTGATGTTAAGAATGCTTTCTTGTGATCCTCCAGACAGCAATTATTATTGTGCTAAAGTTAGTTCTGGAACAGTAAAGATAGTTAAAGTAGTTAATGATATTCCTACAATTCTTGCAACTGCTCCTTTTATTTTATCCCCGAATTTTTTTATTACAATAATATTTTCTGTTGTTGGAAATTATCTTGAAGCTTTCTTCAATTCCAGTAAGAATTCAATTAAATTAGGAGCACTCGATTCGGATATTCCTCAAGGGGGTCTTTTTGCATTTGGTTCAAAAAAATCAACTATTTATTGCAAAAGATTTATAGTGGAGCAACTTTAAAGTGTTTGGTACCAAAAAAAGATCTTATCGTGGAGATGGGAATGGATTTGTTTGGAGTGATACAGGTTCTAAATCACCAGGAACTATAAAAAGTATTTTTGGCCCCAGAGCATTTCCTTCTCATATTGCAACAACTGGTCATAACTATAATTTTCATCGTGGTATAGACATTTTGGGAAATTGTGGTGATCCTGTATATTC
>JAEORJ010000175.1 GCA_016840945.1 Candidatus Gerdarchaeota archaeon | reverse complement strand
AGAACCACTAACCATTGCTGCACCAATAAATTTATATGTACCATCTCCATTATCAGTATATCCTACATCAGGAGTAGTAGTAGTAAATACAAAATCTGCTTCTTCAATACCTTCAACACCAATTAAATCATCAGAACCATCATCTTGTAAGCCTTTATAATAAGCTACTTTTAAAACAATTTCAGTTGCAGTTGCAGAAACTACAGATATTTCAACATCAGTAACAGGTTCTTCAAGTAATGGATTCCATGATGGATTAACAAAAATACCATTTTCATTCCATTCTTTTGCATCAGCTAAATCTACTGCAACAGGTGTCCAAGCAGGTGTGTTATCCTGAAGTGCAGATTTCATTTTTTCAGGATTAATCATCTCAATATCCATACCTGTAACTTTAACACCATCTGGAGATGTACCACTTATATTACCAGCAGCATCAACAGCAAAACATTTTAAATTTGCATTCCTGAATGATTGAAGAGCTTTATGTACTTCAAGTCCTTTATTGAACATATACATATGGCGATATTTACCAAGTCTTCTTGGTATTCTAACACCAGTCGGAGATTCATAATATTGAGAATCTTCACTTTGGTCTTCAAATTCTACAATACCATGCAGTGGGAATATTTTTTTGGCTTTAATACCAGTTTCCCAATCGGCCTGAGTTGCAAAACTTGCTTTTGTAGCAAATTCGAAATCATTTGTAGTAAGAAACAGTGAAACTGCATCTACAAAAGGGTTCCCTTTAGAACAGGCCAGAGAACCAATATTTCCTAATGCGTCAGTACCAACTTTTTGAATAGTCATCTTTTATTTTTTTAACATTTATTTACAATATACAAATCAAGACCACTAATTATAATAGCATCTACTAAATCATTAAATATATTTCCTTCATGACCATATACACCACCTCTACCCCAAAATAAATTTTCAGTATATTGATGTGCATATTTAGTTTCAGTACCAATAATTTGATTATTAAGTTTTAAATAATACATAAAACTTTCATACAATGGTCTTAAAGTAGGAATAATAGTGTTATTATATCTATCAGCAGTTGAATATTCTGCTTTAGTATTAGTACAAATTACTATAGAACAATTTTTAAACAAACGATAAGAAGCTTTTTTATAATCAATAGATTCAGTAATTACATCATCTATTAAGAACCAAATTAATGGGAAAAGCTTATCGAAATAGTTTGTATCTTCACTTTTTAAAGTAATACGGTTAACAACTTCATGAATAGTACCATAATCATAAAATGGAATAATTTTCTCAACACTAAAGTTATTTCTAACATCAGTAACAATATCCTCAATAATATGTGCCATTGGTTTATATGCCATGACCATTCATACTTACAAGTTTACGAGTAAATTCCCATTCTGGAAACAAGTCCTTATTTTCATATAAATAATTATAAGCACTTGGTATTATAATACTATCATTAGAGTCACCATATAACTCACTAAATTTAACCCATGCAGAAAAAATCTTATTAGAAGCATTGGCATAATCACTATTTTCAAGCTTCATTTTTATGGCACCAACAGCTGAAATATGAGTTGCTTTTTGTTTTAAATAATAACAATAGACGTAATAAGCTATAAGTGATATTTTGTCTGCATTTTTAAGACCATTCCACTTAACCTTAACAGTTCTACCATTATAAGTAACTTCATATTCTTTCCCATTAATAAGTGATTTATATGGTTCAGTATTTTGATTGTTTATTACTAAGTTATATAACTCATGCCCCAAGAGTTCTCTTAATACACGCGGTTCAAATTCAGTAATAAACGTTTCAATACTATCCCAATCATTCTTAACGAGTGCTATAGAACCGAAAAAATATGTCTTATCTATTAGTGACATGCCAATGATTTTTTACTTAGTATCAGATTTTTCTTTTAATGATGCAGATGGTAATATTGGTTTAATATTAACTTCTTTTTTAGTTAATTTACCAATACCATCAGCTTCAAGTCTTTTCCTAAGTACTGGGTGAACTTCACGAATTTCACCTTTTTTGAAATTACCATAATCCTTGATAATTTCAACATTGTCAGATTTCCTGTAAGGTCCTTTCTTCTTGCTCATAGTAATTTATATTAAAATTAAAGTTATTCTCTCCAAATTTTTAAGTAATACCAATCAACAGTAACATCAGCTGTATCTTTAGTATTATATAATGCTCTCATTTGTCTATATCGAACTTTAGTAGTACTTGATACACGCATTGTTTCGCTATTACTTGTACGTACTAATGTATCAAGTGGAGTCCAAGTAGCAGAATCATCAATTCTACCAAAGACAAATAATGTATCTATACTTGAAACACCAGAAACAGAATCAATATCCATTGCTAAATTCCATGTAAATGGATAGTGTGAACTTACATTCCAGTATACATCATATGATGCAGTATCAACTAATGAAACATTAACATTATTATATTCATAACTTTCATTAGCATAAATATTCCTGGTTACATCTTGTGCTTGCAATGTTAAAGCTGCTAAAACAATTGCAAATATAAATAGTAATTTTCTCATTTTAATTTGCTTTAATATTAAGCTATTACATCTTGAATACCAGTGATAACATTATCAATATCATCATAAATAAATGCTCTCTGGTCTAAATTCTTAACATATACATAAAAACGTCCTTCACCAAGCATAGTGAATAAGTTTTTAATAAATTGGTCATTAATCCATCCAATACGCACGCTATATGCGATATAATCAACTATATTTAATTTCGTAAAATCTCCAATAAGTATTTTACCAGCAGGAATTTTATTTTTAGGAATAATTCTAATTCCATCAAGTTCTTTTCCACCAAATAATGCAACTGTTGGGAATAGATATCCATTAGTAGT
>JAEORJ010000016.1 GCA_016840945.1 Candidatus Gerdarchaeota archaeon | reverse complement strand
TTTTTTATTGTCCTTGATATATTTTTTCTATATAGTACTATGTTATTATTATTGATAACTTTTTGCATACATTAAGTAACAAGATTTAATATTCCTTTTAGTTTTTTATATCATAAATTCTTTTGCTTTTTCTAATTAATTCTCCATTCTTCACCAAATTCGTTATCATAGGTTTCATGTTAGAACTATTTTAAAATAACAGACTTTAACTATATCAACTAAAATATAAGAATTAATTTAAAATAAATCTTAATGACAAAAATACCTGACTAAACCTATTAGTTAAAAATATCCTACTCTAATACTGTAAGTAAGCGATAGTTATAAATGAGTAAAAAAGACAATAAAACGTATGACTAAACAAAAGAATTATCACTTACGACCTTATTCAGCTAATCGTATGATTTTAGCGGATTATAATTGCGTAGCAGCTGATTTCCCATATGTGCATGGACTAATGGAAGTTGATATTACAGAACCTCTGGATAAAATACATCAAATTGAGAAACTAGATGGCTACAAAGTATCTATGACCGCATGGGTGGCTAAATGTATGGCTCAAACAGTAATGGAAAATAAAGAGCTAAATACTTACCGGAAAGGTCGAAAATTAGTTGTTTTTGATGAGGTAGATATCAGTGTTATAATTGAAGTTACCAATGACAAAGGTAAGAAAATTCCTTATAATCATGTTCTTCGGAATGTCGAATTAAAAAGCGTACGAGAGATAACTGATGAAATACGAGCCTATCAAGACAAAGTAATTAATGAACATGAACAACTTTCAAGAGGAACAACATTTTATACGAAACTTTATACTTTAATACCGAAATTTATAAGACGTTTTGTCATTAAGCGCTTATTAAAAAGTCCTTTTAGATATAAAAAATTAAATGGTACTGTTGGGTTGACCACTTTAGGGATGTTTGTCAAAGGACAAGGTGGTTGGTTAGTACCTTTTAGAGATAAAACATTAAATGTTGCTACAGGTGGTATAAAAGAGAATGCTATTGAAGAAAATGGTAAAATTGTCAAACGAAAACTTCTCTGCACAGCTTTTCTTGTGGATCATGATATTATTGATGGTGCACCAGGAGCACGGTTCATCTCTCGAATATCAGAATTAATGGGAAACACCCATTATCTTGATGATCTTGATAGAGTTTGAGTAATCTTTTCCTGTTGGAAAAAAAGAAATGAAAACTTGCCATTTTCTTTTCTTCTTTGAAATCACAAATATTTACATAAATTATGGAATAAGGTTTTACTGTCAATATTTTTTATATCAGAAACTCTTTTCCCATAAATGAACTTCTTTTTTATCAGTAAAACCTAATGAATCATAGAGTCTATTAGCAGCTTCATTTGCAGCTGCTCCGGGGATACAAATAGCTACTGGATTGAATTTTTCAAGACGTTTCAATCCATCCAAAATTACCGCCTTACCTAATCCTAAACGACGATGGTCAGGATTTGTTCCTACAGGTTCTAATTCAGCGATTTTACCTATTGGATCCAATCTTATAGTACAAAAAGCAGCAAAATTACCATCTGGTGCAACAGCAATAATATCCAATTCAGGATTGTAAAATGAAGCTTTGGTAAAAATATCAAATGTTCTTTCAGTCATTTTTTTACAATGAGGGAAAACAGTACCCATAACATCCCTATACTTTACAAAATCGTTTTTTATATCAACATGTTTAATTGAATATCCTTTTGGTAATGAGTAACTTGATATTTCTTGATTTAATAGAAGCTTCCTATCATATTCATCAAAACCTTGATCAGTATAACCTAATTCTTTGAGAATAGTGATTCGCTCTTTATCAGTACCATAAGCAAAAATATGTAATTTTTTTTCATTTGATGAATTGTTTTCATTTTTAAATTTCGATTCAATCCAAAGTATGATTTCTTTCTCGAGAGATTTATACTCAGGATGTATGTTTAACGAATAAAATGAATCATTTTCAAGAATTATTACAGCAATTATTTTACTTCCCGACTCAGTAGTTTCTTCCCAAATTGTAACAAGACCATCCTCTTCTTCTCGATATTCGCAACCACAAGGACCAACTTTCCTATTTTCAAATCTTGTAGGCAACCAATTTTCATAATCTTTAGGTATATGAAAGGTTTCTATTAAGAATTGTTGAATTATATAATAATCATTTTTCCAAACAAATGGGTGAACTTGTACAACCATCAAACAGACCTTCAATTTCATTATTCTTTCATTAATAGCTATTACAAGAAAGTTTTTCTTTTAAAATGGGTATTATATTTTTGGGTAGGATTAAAATGAAAACGAAAAGGTTTGCTTTTTGGTTAATATTAGCAATTATTGTAGTAATTATTATTGCCTTTGTTGAGTTTATTCTTTACAATTATGGAATGCCAAGTAGTATAGAATTTCGTGATACCTACATACCAATTGGTTTACTAGTTTTTAGTGTCTTACCGATAATAATTTTCTTTGGAGTAGCTATATTCTATTTATATTCATCAAAACGAAAGAAAGAACAGATGGAACAAGAGGAACTTTTAGTTTATGATGTTTTCGTTAGTGAATCATAAAGACATAAATTCCAACCAATTTCTTTAATAGGTAAAAGGATAGTAGAGAATCTGGTGATTATATAATATGAGTAGATCATCAGAAACTTTTACTGGTAGAGACGGTAAGATTGATGAGCAAGCATTAAGTGCTTCGTTGAAACGTTCAGGTAAAATACCTCAAAATGAGATTAGTATTATAGTTCACAATTTGGTTGAAGTTGTTAATTCCGGTTTTCTAAAGAAAGATAGAATTAGCATCATCGTTCATAATATTATCAATGATACAAAATTCCGAACTAATTTCATTAAAAACCCTAAGAAAGCTATTGAATCAGCAAATCCACAACCTTCACCTTAATAATTTCCTTAATTTTCAGAAATTTCTTTTCGATTTTTTTATTTAGAGTTTATTTTTCATAAATATTTGTTTTCAAAAGAATTTAAAAAAATAATTAGAAGAGAATAGGTTCAAACAGAATTGGTCTTGGTATATATTTTTGAAAAAGCAGAATATTTGAAAATTACAAAGGATGATATTAGAATAAATAAAGAACCTATCAATGAAAAGTATAGTGTTATAGTGTAATGCCATACCCCTGCTGGATCAGTAGATAAGGATGGTATAATAATAGCTAATGATATTGTAAGAGTCAATGAGAGAGATGCAAAAATAATATTTCCAAATATTGAAACAAAAGCAAGTAATTTTGTAGGAGAGAGTTTACCTATTGATATCATCATTTCTAAAATTGAGAAAAGAATACATGGTAGAAATGAAACGCAAATTAAAATTGAGATTATTCTGGTTGAACCTATGTTATAACCCCATGGACCAATTTCTACAACAACATCTGCCCAATAATATGATGGATATATTGCAAAAGGAATTGCTATGATAAACAGTGAAGTAACTACACTTACAGCAATCATAATAGAACTGATTATTTTTTGAGTTCTTTGATTCTTTTGATCATTACTTTCAAATGTATTTACAATTGTAACATTACTCATTCTCTTTTCACAAATTAATATACATCAACAATAATAAAAAAATATTTCCGGAATTAATTAAATCAAAATGATTTATTTCGTTTATAACTCGAATTATTATTCTATATTTTGAATCTATAACCAATTATTTTTTCACCAGTATTTTTCATATGTTTATAAAAACGTCCAGCGAATAAATAAGCAATAGTTTCAAAAAATATAGAACCATTTTCTACTAAGAATCCCTTTTTTCTTGCTTCATAAGCTTCTATCGTATTTCCGAGATAATTTCCTAGTGAAACAATTCGAATGAAAACCAAGATATCATTTACCTTTTCAGGGCCATAATAATTCACTAGTTCATCATATGCCTTCTTTGATGGTTTGTTATTTGCTTTTGCGTATTGTTTAGCAAAATCTAGTGCAATAATTTCATTGATTGAACTTTTATCATATTCTAGTTTTAATATTGATTTTACTTCTTCATCTTCCACTCCACTTTTAATCGATGATCCTGAATGTCCATAGATACAATATTCACAATCATTTACAGCTGTTACAGCAAGCATAATTCGCTCTGCAAATTGTCTATCAATTCTTTCAAAGGTGAAAGCACTTTTCATATAAGAAAAATTTCTGAAAAGTTGTTTTATATCTTTTAGGAAAATTCGTAGAGTATAGCTGTTTTTATTAAACGTTCTAATACTTGCCATAACCTTTGTTTCTCTTTTTCCTTTAATAATTATTTTAAAGGAGAATATAATTGTAAGGTAAATTCTTTGAATTCTTAATACAGTCAGTTTAATACTAATATTTTTATTACTTCATATCTATTTAAAGTCTAACAAATAATGGAGGTTTGTAGAAAATGATAAATTATGAAATTAACTTTAATTACTTGACCAATCAATTTTCACACATCTCCAGAGGATTTGTTAATTAGACTTATTCTACTGTTATTGATCGTTATTCAAATTGATTCACAATATCAATATTAATTTCACACAATTCAATCTTCTATAAACTTACCAAGGAATTTGATACTATGAGAATTATAAATATTATAACTGAAAAATGGACTGACGCAGATCAGCAAAAGATAATTAGCTTTACGGTTGATGAATGGAAGAAAAAAGGTTCTAATTTAACAATTGAACAATTACAGAATTGGTTTCAAAGATTAGATCTAGAATTTCCTCCTATTTGTATTCAAGCCATTAAGGAGCAAGAATTATTGGGTTGGTTACTATTAGTTTATCACTCGGATTCGGAAACTGAAATTAATCCCTGGTTACTAAATGGTCATCCTATTTGTAAGGATGGTTTATCAAATGCAACAGATATTTCTCGAGTTTTAATTGAAAAAGCAATTGAAAATATATCTGAATCAAATATTGCTAGATTAGAGCTTAATTTCAAGAATAATCTTGGATATAATATCGATCCTGGAAATCTTTATTCTCAGATAGGATTCAAGCTTGTTGAACAAAATTGCCATATGAGATATACTTTGACTAATACTATCACCACAGATTTTTCCAATAATGCTTTTGAGATTATTCCAATTAATCAAGCAAATTTTGATGAATTATTTCAATGCTTCAAAATTACTTTTAGGAATGCACAGGATAGATGGCTAAATGATAAAACAGACAAAGAGCTAGAAGATTATTTGAAGGAAATTCTTATAAAAAGCCCATTTCCGCTCATCAAATATGCTTCTATAGCTATTAAAGACGATAATAAGATAATTGCCTTTTCAATCGTTCGAGCATCACATGGACAAGCAAATGGTCATTTATGGATTATGGGTGTACTTCTAGAGTATCGTAAACAAGGATTAGGATCCTTCAT